>JBGTEI010000666.1:0-2704 GCA_041747875.1 Pyrinomonadaceae bacterium
TCCGATGGAACTAGCACCCCGCCGATGATCAGCGGCTTTCCTGTTTCAAGCCTGTGAATGTCATTCCCAAAACCAATTCGCATAATTATTCCGCGCCGCCGATAAGCATTTCCGCAATTCTCAGATCCTCTTCATGAGTAATTTTAATATTCTTCGCACTACCCACGACCGCTTCAATTTTCAAACCGAGTTTTTCGACAAGTAAACATTCGTCAGTAACACTTACGTCGAAGTTTCCATCCTCAAACGCGCGCTTAAGAATTTCGTACTCAAAACATTGCGGCGTTAAGGCCTTTACAAGACTTTCCCGGTTAACCGTCCGTATGATCACACCGTCTTCAACCTGCTTGATCGTATCCGTCACTCTCGCAACCAAACATGCGGCGCCGCTCCGTTGTGCAGCTTTTATAGTCTCTGCTATCTCATTTACGCTAACAAGCGGCCGCGCGCCATCATGAACCGCGATGATCTCGGCAGTTTCAGCGCGTACCGAGTTCAGACCGTTTCGGACAGATTCCGCACGAGTTTCGCCGCCTGCTACAAGCTGAGCGATCTTTGTAAAATTATACGAGACTAGCAATTGCTGAAACCTTTCGATCTCATCAGACGAAAGTACAAGAATAATTTCATCGACCAACTTGCATTGCTCAAATCGTTCTAACGTATGGATTATTAATGGTTTACCTTGAAGGTGTAGAAATTGTTTTGGAGCGTCCGAGCCGAATCTTTTTCCGCTTCCCGCGGCGACAATGATCGCTGTATTCATAGCCTGAAGTGCTTATGAGATCGACTAGCTTTCCTCGACCATACCTTGCTGCCGAAAACCGCTGTCCTGCTTTCTCATGTTTTCCGAACGGGTGTCGTGAATATTTGCGCTGCTTTCATGGATCTCTGCACTGTCTTCCCAAAGTCTGCCAAAGATCATTTTTCCGGCAGTCGTTTGAAGCACGCTTGTAACTGCGATCTCAGCTGTTTTTCCTATAAGTTTACGTGCATTATCAACAACGACCATCGTTCCGTCATCGAGATAAGCGACGCCCTGATTGTATTCTTTTCCTTCTTTAAGGATAAATACTTTCATCGCCTCGCCAGGAAGAACGACAGGTTTAAGCGCATTTGCAAGCTCATTGATGTTCAGAACGCTAACACCTCGAAGCTCTGAAACTTTGTTCAAATTAAAATCATTGGTGACAACCACACCATTGAGCTGCTGGCCTAGTTCGATCAATTTTAGATCTACTTCTTTAACTTTTGGGAAATCTGTTTCAACGATCTGGATGTCGAGAGCGCTGTTGTTTCGAAGCCTTTGCAGCATATCGAGTCCGCGACGTCCCCGCTGTCGTTTTGATGAATCCGGAGAATCCGCGACTTGCTGCAGCTCTGTCAAAATAAACTGCGGAATTATAAGCGTTCCGCCTAAGAATCCGGTTTCGGCAACGTCAGCAATTCTTCCGTCAATGATCACGCTCGTATCGAGAATTTTATAATCACGCGGAGCGTTTTTATCGCTAAAAACGCCACCTAGCGCAGAAAGATCAATATATTCGCCCTTTGCCGCTCCGACCATCAGGCCGATATAAGCCATCAAAAGTGCAAGTGAAACGGTTAAGAACGTTTTTACCTCGGCAGGAACTGCCGCAGTTTCCTGCGAGCTGATCAGCATGCCGATCAAATATGCCCCAACGATTCCCAGTATCGAACCAATTGCCGCGCCGATCAATGTTTTCAAACTCGCGCGGCGAACCCGCATTTCAAACGCAATAATAATTACCGCAACAACCGCACCAACGATCGCCGACAGTCCGCGCTTTGTCTCGAGACTAAAATTCCACGGGTTGATAGTGTCGACATCCATCAGCGGATTTAGCATCCACGCAACGACTGCCAACAACAAAACAAAGCAAATTCTTATGATAAGAATGTCTGATCTCATTTCGCTTCCGATTTTAACACGATTTTAACCTTTCTAGTAGTTTCGATACGGATCCCGCTATTCAACAACTAAAACCTGACCATTTACTCCGATCGCCTCCGCAGAAAGCAGATATAGCACCGTCCTTGCAACATCATCCGGTTCGACATTTTTTCTAGTTCTAAAAAGCTCATCGTCATGGCTGTCAAACGTCCCCAGGTCTGCCTTTTCTTTCTCGCTGACTCTTACGGTATTTATCCGAAACTTTGCTTCCAAATTCCCTGCCAATGTCGTCATAAATCCAACAGTCGCAGCATTTGCGGCAGTGTACACAACAGCAGCTCTTGATTCTTCGGAATCACAATTTGAGATCACATTCACGATCTTCGGTTTCGGCCTCGATCCCATAAGAGTTAAGGCATGCTGCGTAACGAAAAAAAGTGATTTGAAATTTCGGGCAATTGTTTCATCAAAATCTTTTTCCGTAGTAGTATCAAACGCCGAATCAGCGCGAAAATCTTGACAATTTATCAGTAGGTCAAGGCGACCATATTGCTGTTCGACGTTCGAGATGAGGTTTTTAGCTCCCGCAACTGTTGAAATATCGGCTTCAACCGCGTTTGCAAGAGTTCCTAGCGCTTTCAATTCGTTTAGCGCAGCCATTTCCGCTTCTGACGACTGCGGATAACCAACGATCACGTACGCGCCGTTAAGCGCCAACTGCATCGCTACTGCCCGACCGATCGGATTCGCCGAATCGGTTATCAAGGCTACTTTTTCAGAAAATGCGTG
>JBGTEI010000667.1:0-1925 GCA_041747875.1 Pyrinomonadaceae bacterium
GGGCACCGTCAGTGATCGCTGATTCAATAGCCGATCGCAGATCTTTCGTCAATTGCAGCGACAATGCATTTAATGCATCCGGCCGGTTTAAAGTGATCACTGCGACGGAATCTTTTAATTCGTAGTTTACGGTTTCAAACATATTCTGGATAAAAGTTCTTGCTCGTTTCTTGAAATAAAATTACTTTCCGGTTCAAACTGCTTTTGACCTAGAGCGGCTCGCCTGAAAACAATCTTTACAAAGCACTGAGCGTCCGACCTTTGGTTGGAACGGAACAGTGTCATGCCTTCCGCAATGATCGCAAACAATTTCGTATCGCGATGGCGCGTCTACGCGTTTCGCAGCTTTTTTTGAGCGGCATTTCGTGCAGCGCTGCGGTGTCATCATATTTCTTTCATAGAACTTCTGTTGTTCTACTTCAGAAAAGACAAAAATTTCTTTACATTGGACACACGGGATCTCGACATCAGGCATCGTTTTTTCTCCTTCTTTTGCTCGTCCTGGACCCTATTTTCACCAATACTATCATAAAAACGGGCGCATTCCTCAAGCACTTATCCCGACTCGTTTTCATTCAGCGCTTTGACATGATTCTTTACCGTCGCTCCCAAAGTTTCGAGGTTATATCCGCCTTCAAGACACGAAACAATTCTACCGCCGCAAACATCGTCAGCCCATTGTTTTACCGTTTTTGTCATCGACATAAAATCATCGTCTTTTAGTTTGAGCTGACCGAGCGGATCTGTGATGTGTGCATCAAAACCCGCCGAAATTAGTATCAGATCAGGTTTGAAGTTTGAATTGATATCGGAGATCGCGTGGTCAAACATTCGTTTCTGATCGCTAGCCGGAACCGTTGCCTTGATCGGTAAATTCATCGTGCTCCCTTTTCCCCGACCGTAACCCGTCTCTCCGCGCGAACCTGTTCCCGGATACCACGGGTATTGATGCATCGAAAAGAAAAAGACGCTCGGATCGTCAAAAAATATTCCTTGCGTTCCGTTTCCGTGATGGACATCCCAATCTACGATCGCGACTTTTTTAACATCTTTATAACGATTTTGCGCATAGCGGGCGGCGATCGCAACATTATTAAACAGGCAAAACCCCATCGCGTGTTCTGCGGTTGCGTGATGCCCGGGCGGCCTCACCGCCACAAACGCGTTATCGGCGTTTCCGGTCATCACTTCATCAACGCCCCGGCAAACTCCCCCCGCTGCCAAAACCGCCGCTTCAAAAGAGTTCATCGATATCATCGTATCGTTATCAAGCGCTTCGTAGCCTTTTCCGAAAGCTGATTCTACAAGTTTATAATGCTCTTTCGAATGCGCCGCCTGAATAACGCCTTTCGACACTTCCGTCGCCCGGATCTCCGTTAAGGAGTTCCATAATTCCGTGTCGTCACGCAAGGCTTTCATTACAACCTCATAACGTTTAGGAGTTTCCGGATGATCGATCCCGGTCTCGTGTTTTTGATAGATCGGATGGTGGATCAATGCTGTCTTCATATAAGAACTTTAACGCAAACGCGCAGAGACACGAAGAGGCAAAGGTAGATTTATATGGTTGATAGACCGGGGAATGTTCTAAGAAAAATTGATCAAATAAAAGCGGTCTCAAAGAGAAGTTCATTCTTTGCAAACCTTTCTAAACGGAGGCTTGAAACATCCAAAAATGAAGCACTTCCATCAAGAATAATTTCGGCGAGTGCCCGTCCGCTGGCCGGCGAATGCATTACACCGTGGCCCGAAAAACCGTTTGCTAAGTATAGTCCTTCCACGTCACATCCGCCGAGTATCGCGTGATGATCCGGCGTATTCTCGTAAAGTCCGGCGCGGCATTTTTCTATAATCGGTTTTGTTTGATGTAAAAATTGCGAACGGTGTTTTGCCCTGCCGTACACTTTTTCTATGAACGCTTCGTC
>JBGTEI010000668.1:0-8571 GCA_041747875.1 Pyrinomonadaceae bacterium
CTTCGACACCCCTCAATTCCCATCGCCGTCACTTCATCCTGAATCCGTAACTGTTATTTTCGCGAAGTCATATTTCAAGAGCATTTAAATCGGTCGACGGTTTCGGGCGAAAAGTTTTCCAGAAATCGGGATCATTAATAAATTAGGAGACGTTATCATGCAAAAACCTGACTATTTCATTATTGGGGCAGCATTCCTGTCATTCTTGTTTTCTGTAAGTTTGTGGTTTGGTCTGTTTGGCGAAGAACAAAAGCTTGCGGGGATATTTGTTGGCACTTGGGTACCGTCAATTCTGGCCGCCGGAATTTATGTCAAAAGCGGCTTTGAGGTGACAAAATAATGGACACAATAATTTTCATCGTCGGCTTTATCGTTAGCATCATGGTTTTCTGGGGCCTTTTTATGTCAATGAGCCTGCAGTTTCAACGTCACGATTCTGAGACCGAGGCTGCCGAAGCCAAAAAAGTTTGAGGAATCGGCCAAGTTTGCAGAGTTGATGAATTTTTTAAGCGTGATCGTTCCGCCCAATTATATGTCGTTTTTTGTTGGTTATTTCTCTCACGCGAGATAGTGATAATTTGGTCAAACATTTAACGTCGACATTCCTCCATCAACATGGAGGATCTGACCCGTCATCCAGCTCGCTTTTTCCGACAGCAGAAATGCCGCCATCTCGGCGATATCCGAAGTTGTTCCGATCCTTTTAAGCGGATGGCGGGCACCATTGGCATTTCGCTTTTCATCGGTGCTGATCAGAGACTTCGCGAGCGGAGTATCGGTCAGAGATGGTGCGACGCAGTTAACGCGGATCTTCGGAGCAAATTCGGCCGCGAGGGCTTTTGTTAAACCTTCGATAGCACCTTTTGATGCAGAGACCTGTGAATGAAAACTAAACCCTTTTTGTACCGCAACCGTCGAAAACAAAACGATCGAGGCTTGATCCGCGGCTTTTAGTCTTGGCAGAACCGCCTGGATAACTTTTATCGCTCCGACGACCTGGAGCTGAAAATCTGTTGTAAAATCTTCCGGTTTGATCCGCGCAAACGGCCTCAAATTTATCGACCCCGGACAATAGACCATACCGTCGAGACGTTCCGGGACAAAGTCGAGACCGATCGTCTGTTCCAGAACATCGAGGGAATGAAAGTTTAAACCTGACGATTCGCTTTTTGCCGGCGTATTAAGATAAGTTCCATACACGTTTTCGCCGGCTTCACTTAGTAGTGTCGAAATTCCGCTCCCGATCCCGGACGATGCTCCGACTATCAAATAGTTTTTCATAAATCAATTCCTCTTCCTTATTAATAGTTTACAGATATTCGGTTCGCAAAAATGATACTCAATCTTAAAAACCGGTTTGCAGTGTTAACGAGCAGAATACCTTCGAAGTTATGTTTTAGCTTCGTTGGGCTCTGTATTTCAGATTCATCGGATCATCTTCTGGATCTCGGGGAATACGGTTAAAGGCATGGAAATCGACGTAATTGATCGATTGTTTTTATTGGGGTTAGAGATAAAGGTAGACTGATCGCCGGTGTCCATATAAAATCGGACGGTGATGGAAGATATTCAAGACGAACCCTCGGACAGATCCGATCCAATGGAAAACGATCTTTTCTTGCTCAAGAATCGCGCGCTGAACGTTGCATCGGAAGGTATAACGATCGCCGATATGCGTCTGCCTGACGAACCATTGATTTACATAAATGAAGGGTTTGAGCGACTGACCGGGTACTCCGCAGAATCGATGGCCGGGAAAAATTGCCGATTTCTTCAGGGAAAAGATACAGATCCTGAAACCGTCAGGCAGATACGCGAGGCGCTTGCTTCCGGTACCGAGTGTACAGTCGAGATCCTCAATTATTCCAAAAAAGGAGACCGATTTTGGAACCGACTTTCCCTGACCCCGATCACAGATTCAACCGGTGAAGTATCACATTTTATCGGCGTCCAGTCAGATATCACAAAAAGACGAAATGCGGAAGAAGCACTCCTCAAGGCTAACCGGCAACTGGAAATAATTAATAAGCGCATGACAAAAGATCTGGAAGCTGCAGGAGTGATCCAGCGTTCGCTGCTGCCCTCCAGTAAGCCCAGAACGGAAAATGTCAGATTCGCGTGGGTTTATGAGCCGTGTGATGAATTGGGCGGTGATACGTTAAACGTCTTCCGTCTTGATGAAAACCGTTTGGCCGTGTATATGGTCGATGTCAGCGGGCACGGGGTGCGTGCTTCCCTTCTCTCGTTTACCCTTAGTCATTGGTTTTCGCGCCTTCAGCAAGGGTCCGTAACACCGGTCTCAACGTTCGAACGGGATACCGGATTCTCATTCTCGCCGGAGAGCGTCGCTGAAGAACTTAATCGACAATTTCAGATGGATACCGATAACCCGCAGTATTTCACGATGATCTATGGAATCATTGATGAGGAGGCGGGCGAATTTCGGTTTGTCACCGCGGGAAATCCGCCTATCGTTGTAGCCCGAAATGACGGAAACACCGAGGTTTTGACAATAGAGGGTTTTCCGATCGGTATCGTTGAAAAACCGGAGTACTCAGAAAACGCCATAAAGCTAAACCCGGGAGACAGGGTTTTTCTTTATACTGACGGTCTTACAGAAGCCGAAGATAAGAATGGCAATCCTTACGGTACGGATCAACTGTCGACCGGAATTTCGGAAGGAAGATTGCTTGATCTGAACGATTGTTTGGGGTCGATCATGAAAAGTGTCAAAACATGGGATGATGATCGCGGACTTCAAGACGACCTGTCAATACTCGCTTTTGAAATACTGGAAAGAAAATGACCGTTGAGAGATCAGAGTTCAGAGTTTAGAGTTCAAACTTTAGTTTGTTCTTCACTTATCAAAGCGGCAAGCTAAAGCTTGAACTCTAAACGTGTTTTACCCACGCCGAACATTATTCCCCCATTTGATCCGCTTCTGAAACAGATAAAATCAGAATTAATTACTGCCAAACCTTTTAAGATCCTGCAATTTGGGTTAAGTTGTTTGACATGAAAAAAGCAATTTATGTCCTGATCTTCGCGCTTGCTCTTACGTGCTTAGGCTGCCCTTCAACACCGGTTAAAGAACAAATCAAAGTACAAAAACCGCTTATCGTTTTCCTTGTTCGACATGCTGAAAAAGTCGATTCAAGTAGTGACCCCGAATTATCCGATGAAGGAAAAAAGCGTACCGAAGCCCTAGCGGACGTCTTGCGGAACGCGAATCTAGAACACGTCTATAGCACCGATTTTATCCGAACTCGCGATACGGCCGCACCCGTCGCAAAGGCAAACGGAGTTGAGGTCGAAAAATACAACTCGAAGGATCTTGAAGGATTCGCTAAAAAACTTAAAGAAGCCGGCGGCCGTCATCTGGTTGTCGGACATAGCAACACAACTCCGAAACTTACAAAACTCCTCGGTGGTGACGCAGGCGCGGAGATCGACGAGAAAAGCGAATTCGACCGGCTTTATATAGTGACAATCGGAAAGGATGGAACGGTAAGCAGTGTACTAATCCGTTTCGGCGAGCGATTTGAGAAAAGCGAGGATAAGAAGGATGCCGCAAGCTCGTAGATCGCGGGAGAATGCCGTCCCTGCTTCAGATTTTTTGATTTAGAATAACCATGTAGTTCAAGGCATGGTTGTCTGTTCCCCAAACCGGCAGTTGCTTTAACCTACTAAAATAGACACGTCCTTATACCGCGTGATTATAGATTCCGATGATCAAAGGAGTTTTTTAACATAATTGTCTTTTCGCGGAATCGTCAAGAATTAGTGTGCGAGCGGACTAAAACGGAACAGGTCTTTGCCGGCCGTATTGAAGACTCGACTTTCATTATTTTTTTACGATACATGAAAATTGAATTTTGTTTGAAAACCCATTTATTCAAAATCCAACGCGATCTTTTCAACATCATCTTGTGCCCATCATCGGTGCAGAAGTCCGGAAATACTTACCGCAAATGCGACGTCAGAAGAATGGAGCGCTGCCGCGGGAATTAGATGACCGCGCACTCTCTGTCTGAACCAATTACGCCGATTCAGGATTTATCAGCGATTAGAATATTTTTAATAACTTTGACTCCGGCAAATAAGTCGCCGGCGAAATCACTAAAAGTCGAACAACCCGGTTTCCTGCAGGTCGCGGCGATTTTTTATGGTTGACTCACAACCGCTCCAAACCGTTTTAGAATGTGAAGGTCGGCAGTAATGAAAGAGTAAAGTTCCTAAGAGCAAATCGAATTTTTCGATAAATCTCAATATTGGGTTATAGTATTCTCCAATAGTCACAGATGCCGAACATCGTAATCAGCTACAACCGAAAAAGTGAAGCCGTTGCCCGGATTCTCGCCGACGATATCGAAAAACTCGGTAAGACGGTATGGTTTGATCAGGAATTGAGCGGGGGTCAGGAATGGTGGGATCAAATACTCGATCGAATTCGCAGATGCGACATCTTTGTTTTTGTGCTTAGTCCGGATGGTTTAAGATCCACTGCCTGTAAGCGTGAATATCGATACGCCGCCGCGCTCGGGAAACCGATACTTCCGGTTTTGATCGCCGATGGGGTCTCGCCAAACTCCCTGCCTCTACAGCTTTCCAAAATCCAATACGTTGATTATCGAAATAGGGACAGCGAAGCTGCGCTGCTATTGGGCAGAGCCTTTGCCAATCTGCCTCCTACGGAGCCGCTGCCGGACCCGCTCCCAGCGCCTCCTGAGGTTCCGATCTCATACTTGAACAGCCTCTGGGAAGAAATTGAAGACGATTCGAATGAGCTGAGTCCGGAACGACAAAGCTTCCTTGTGCTTGAACTGAAGCGCAGTTTGACAGACCCAGAAACACGAAAAGACGGACTTGAATTGCTTGAAAAACTCAGAAGGCGAAGCGATCTTTTTGCAAACACCGCCGGGGAAATCGATGAACTTTCTGAAAAAGTAAGGGAATCCGAGAGGCAAACGGTCGATACCGCTGCGGGGTCCCAGGGGTCGAAGAATGAGACACAAATGGAGGCTGTCAATTTGGAGGCGCTGAACCCCATTGACGCTGGAGTTCACGCTAGAGGTTATCTGTTCGGAAAATCGCTTTCTGTTTTTGTCGGTCCGTTTTTGATTATACTGGCCCTCTTCGGGATATATTTGATGTTGGGTGAACGACTCGGTTCTTACGTTTTTGGAGCGGGGGAAGACCCTGAATTCAAGCAAAAACGCGAGCGTGTTAAGATAGACACGCTCGAACTCGTCAAACGGACCTTTCTGGCAGCTGATAGTCAGATCGCGTTTATTACAGCACCGAATAATATTTGCAACAATCATAAAGACCCGCGGGAGTTAAAAGTTTGTAAGGCGAAAGAGGATTCGATAGGAGAATCGTTTATCAAGGCGCGGCAGGACTGGAATATTGAAAAAAATAATACCGCAGCGTTACTAAAAATCTATTACAAAGGCGATGCGGCCATAATGGAAAAATGGGGAGCGGTCGAAGAATCGATGAACTCATACCTGACATGTTCAAAGAAATGCTGGAGTTCTCCCAGTTCCGAATGTGCAAAGTGCCCGGATCAAAAATCAAACTTTGAAAAAAGCAGAGATGTTCTGTTTGAACAGCTGACGAATTTTTCCGGATCTGATGGAAAGTAGTTAGCGGACTCCCGATATTTAAATTTGTTTCCCGCTCAGAATATGAAAAATCAAAGACACCAAATTTTATTTCTTGTGGCGACCATATCTTTGACGTTAATGGCCGTCCTGATTCCGGCGCAATCTTCTGTAAAGATCGCAAAGCTCCCGTTTGCCGCTCCGCAGCCTACTCCGACTCCGGCCGGTCTGGATATCCAACTCAGCAAAACATCGGTTAAATTGCCATGCCCTAGCGGAGGCAAAGCGACGGCATGTGATGACGATATGACCATTCTTGTAAAGGTTAGTCATTCGTTAAATATCAAAAATCCTAAATTTACCTATACCGTATCGGGAGGGCGCGTAGCCGGTTCCGGGGCAGAGGTGAAATGGGATTTGACGGGCGTCAGCGAGGGATATTATACGATTACGGCCGGAATATCGAACGAATCCGAAGTTTTGATGACATATACCAAAGCAATCACGGTCGAACAATGCGAATGCGTAAATCCGTGTAATTGCATGAGCAGCCTCTCGGTTTCAGGCCCTTCGGCGGCTGTAAAGGTCGGCGAAACGGCAAGGTTTACTGCCAATGTCTCAGGAGGCGAATTTCTCACTTATTCGTGGACAGTCGACAAAGGTTATATCACGAGCGGGCAAGGGACACCTTTTATTGTCGTCGACACAGCAGGTCTGGCGGGAGAATCAATCACCGCCACGGTCGAGGTGATTGGAGACTGCGAGGTTTGCGGCAGTTTGTCTGGCTCCGAAACGGCTATTGTAATCGCATTGACGACCCCTCTTTCCCGCGGTAATGTCATCGGAACGGTTAGAGATTCTGTCACATCGAGAAGATTGAGGGGCGCAAAAGTGGAACTGATTTTTCGTGAATTCGGCGCTGGAACCCATGTTCGAACCAACGCGTCAGGTAAATTCGAGTTCTTAAACCATCTTGCAAATGTTGAGTATAAGGTTCGGATAACATTAAACGGGTACAAAACGAGAGTGATCGAACTCACTCTTGAAGACGGCGAGACCGAAGACCTCTCCATACGACTTGTAAAACGCAATTGACCTGGCGCAAATGTGGCTTCTCGATCAAAGGACCACCGTCGAAAATCGCTGGAAATCCTTTTTTAACAGCGGCGGAAAATCGAACCCCGACTGGCATTCCAAGACGCCACATCGCGGACACCCATTTTCTGCAAACCACCAGTTTGTCCGATTTTCTCAATTATAGATTTCGCGCTGTTTGTGTGGCGAAAGATCAATAATCTGACAATCTACAGACGATCATTCCGAGTCCAGTGGTATAGTTAATCTTGAGCTAAAAATGACGATGAATTTCTGGTGCTCACACCACTCCATTATGATCCCGTTTCCGGGGAACGAGTTCCGTGACAGATCCCTCATGTCTTAGTTGAAATTTTAATTCGCTAATCGGATATCGCAACAATCCGTGACAATCAAATGCAGCCTAAAAAGATAATTTCCGCCGCCGCGCAGCACATGTTTGTGGCTGATCTCTATCGCTATGCTTTGCGGAACAGAACAATGGAGTAAAAATGTATAAATTAAAGCGAGCAATATTAACTCATGGAGGATCTGCCTCAGACCCAAAGGATTCTGACGGAACACAGTCAGCGGCGGAGCTCGGAATGAGTTTGTTGGCGGGCGGCAGATCTGCGATCGACGCAGTCGTTCATTCTGTCAAATTTTTAGAGGATGATCCCCGTTTCAATGCCGGGACCGGTTCCCAAATACGGGCCGATGGGGTTACTGTTCAGCAGGACGCGGCATGTATGGTCAGTGACGGAACATTCGGCGCCGTCGCCTGCGTTGACGGAATAAAAAACCCCGTCGAAATCGCGCGCGGAGTCCTTTATTCTCCCAATATCCTTCTTGTCGGGGACGGCGTCCGGTTATTTGCGCACCAACAGAATATACTTGTCACGCCGTTGGATAGCCCCGGGGCGATCGAACTAGATCAAGATCAATATGCAAACCGGGAAACCGCCTGCGACACTGTCGGGGCGGTTGCTTTTGATGGAAAAACATTTGCCGCTGCCCTCAGTTCGGGTGGACTACACAGAGCAGCTATCGGACGGGTCGGCGATGTACCGCTTCCCGGATGCGGCCTCTTTTGCGGACCCGCCGGAGCAGTTGCCTGCACCGGAGATGGAGAATTTATTGCGCTTAAAATCCTGGCGAGAGAAGTTTATGGCTGGCTTGAGCGAGAAATGAGTCCGACCGAAGCGGCACAAAAGTCGCTGACATTGTTAGACGATTCTGTGGACGTCGGCATTATCATCTTAACTTCAAATGAATTTGCAGCCGATGCGCGTGATGGAATGGCGTGGTCACATCTTGCTGAGATCAAATAACTATGTTATTGAAACCCGATTTTCGTGGGCGTCTCATTGCGATTGGCGGCAATGAAGATAAAGCCAATGATCTGATCATCTTGAAAAGAGTTGTTCAGGAAGTTGGAAAAACCGATCCCAAGGTCGCTATCATCACAACCGCAAGCAAGGAACCTGAACAGCGGGGAATTGATTACCAACAAGTATTTACAATCCTTGGCGTATCCCGTGTTGAGATATTCCATATCAAAAACCGGATAGAGGCAAACGACGATGCACTCGCCGAAAAGTTAACTGGTGTTGATCTGATTTTTTTTACCGGTGGAGATCAATTGCGGCTGACCACCGTTTTGGGAGGATCGAAGGCGCTTCAGACGATCAAAAACCGACTTGAAGAAGGAGCGCTTATCGCCGGTACCAGTGCCGGTGCCGCTGTATTTTCCGACACGATGATCTATCGCGGGAAAAGCGAAAAAGGTTTGTTCAAAGGAAGTGTACTGACGACCGCCGGATTTAGTTTTGTCGAAGATATTGTCTTTGATACTCATTTTATGACAAGAGGGCGTATCGGCCGCCTGGTT
>JBGTEI010000669.1:0-2714 GCA_041747875.1 Pyrinomonadaceae bacterium
CTCGCACTTTCAGGCGAACGAATATCGGAACCTTTTGATATTGATAATACGCCCCCTACCGTGAGCGTTGTCGGATCGCCGACCATCGCCGGCGAGAAGGTGACGGTTATTTTCGAAGCGACCGAAAGTTCGAGCTACATCCGGCGCGCAGAATATACGGTAAACGGCGGAGAATGGAAAACGATCTATGCCGACGACGGAATTTCCGACAGCCGAAAAGAACGTTATACCGTTAGTTTGACACTTCCAAGATCAGGAGAGTATTCAGTTGCATTGAGAGTATTTGATTCGAGCGGAAACACCGGAAATTCGCGAGCGCTGGTTAAGAAATAGACCGAACGTGTTTCTATTCCTTTGGAAGTTCATTTGTTTTGCGGTCTAATGTTTTTTTCAAATGTCGGGTTGTCTCTTCGACTACACTAGGCTGCGAGAATCCCGGGTCGTCGTTAACGGAAAACGAATTTGACGGCTTAATATAATTGTCAGATGTTGGCGGAAGTGACTTTGTATCCCGTTCTGTCGATAGAATCCGATCCCGGCTCTCAACCTCATCCAGACTTATATTTTTATTCAAGGTCTTGCCCTTTATCAACCGCCCGATTCCGGATGCCAGAAGTGCGATCGCCGGAAACAGCAAAACCAACCAAACATGCGTATCCCCGGGGATTAAGTAAGTTAACGCGCTTATTATCAAAAATCCAACTCCAAGAATCGAATTGCGGACACCTGTCCCGATCAAATTTGCGGTATTATCTTCAACGGCCGAAATACTATTGCCAGGCACTGAGTCGCGGACAACGTCCATTACGCCGGACAGATTCCCGCCGCAACGTCGGCAAAATCTCCCTGTTTCAGGGTTTTCAATACCGCACTTCGGACAATACGTATTTATCAATTACCCGCATCTTTCGGAAGCGTCATCGTTTCGCCTTCAGAATCTGTTTTGAGATGTCTCGTCGTATTTTCGATCACACTTGACGGCACCAGATCCCCCGTCTGATACTTCGTCTCTGTTGGAGAAACATAGGCAGTCTGGTTCGGCGGCAATGCTCCCTGTGCTTTATCTCCGATCGAGCTCTTAGAATCAGAAGTTCCGAACACCGCGTCATTACTTGATTCCTGACGCAAATGCATGATCCTCGCGATTCCCGATCCCATCATTCCAAACGCCGGGATCAACATCCAAAACCACCATGCCCTCCCGCCTGCGACGCCTGTATATCCCAAAATTATCGCGATGGCGACAAACGCCAGTCCCATAAAAAGCTTTCCCATAGCACTTTCAAGGCTAACTACTCCATCGGAATTTTGTTTTTTCCGATTGCTTAACCCTGCCGGTTTTCCCGAAAGAACCGCTGACACAACCTTTATGTCCGTTCCGCATTTTCGACAAAATTTCCCATCGTTGGGGTTCTTAGTTCCACATTTTGGACAAAACATAATTACTTTTCCTTTTCTCTCTGTCTGATCGCTTCAAATAATATAACGCCCGCAGCAACCGAAACGTTTAGCGATTCTATTTTTCCATACATCGGGATCTTAACCAAAACATCACATTTTTCCGCGGTTAAACGATGCAAGCCCTTTCCTTCGCTGCCTAAAACCAATGCACTTGATCGATTCCAATCCCATCCTGTATGTGCTGAACGGGAATCTCCGCTCGCACCGATGACCCAAATATTGTTCGCTTTTAAGTCATCGATAAGATGATTTACATTCTTAACTTTGGCAACCTTTACATATTCTGTAGCTCCGGCGGAAGTTTTCGCAACTGTTTCTGTTAGCCCGACTGCCCGACGCTCGGGTATAAACACACCGTCAACTCCCGCACCTTCTGCCGTTCGCAGTATTGCACCAAGGTTACCCGGATCTTCGATCCCGTCCAGAATTAAACACAACGAATTTTCCTTGCTTATTATCTCGTCCAAAAGTTTGTCAACTTCATAATATCCGACCGCCGCCGAAAAGGCGGCAACGCCTTGATGATTGATCCCGTCATCAAAATATTTTGAGAACGCTCTGATCGGCGAAAGATCGATTCGAACATTCTGACGCCGCGCCAATTCAACAATTTCCTCAAAGTGATTTACACGTCTTCCTTCGGCGATGAGAACCCGGTCCACCTTCCGGTTTCCCGATCGAAGCAATTCGAGAACGGGCAATACGCCGTAGATCGCTGCGGTATGCTCCTTTTTATCAAGGTCCGCCCTCCCCGGTTTTCCATCATTCTGCATCGTCTTTTGATTAGATTTTCCGGCTTTACTTTTTGGTCTCATCTTAAATGCCATTGAAGTCGCGAGTATTTTGTAAATTGTTCATTGTTGCTTGATGTAGTTACTATTTCTCGGTTATAACCGCCAAAACCTCTGCGTTTAAGTCCCTTCGAATCGGTATGTTCGGCAACGTCCCAGATCTGACTCAAGAAACCCCGGATCCGCAGATAACTTTCATCAAATCGCGCGTCGGGTGCAAAAGATCTGAGATTCGCGATCAAGATCTTCATATTTTCATTTACGATCAGGCTCTTTTTATCCCCGAGAGGCGAAAAATCAAATCCCGTTGCGGAAATTCGAAAACCGATCGGATCCTCAGCAGTAAAAATATCGACAACAAGTTCGTCGTCGCTTGTTTCCGCCGTCTCGAGGATCTCATTTCCTTCTTTCTTGCGGATATGCTTTTCGGTCGATTAAACTCGATGTTCAAACAATACTCCG
>JBGTEI010000670.1:0-3513 GCA_041747875.1 Pyrinomonadaceae bacterium
CGCCGGATCCCGGAACCGGATTACCCTGTTCATCAAAATCCATACCAAAATCCAATCCCATTCCGTGAAGCATATCTTTGATCTCGTTCAAAGATTTCTTTCCGAAATTCTTGGTGTTAAGCATATCTTTCTCGCTGCGGCGGATAAGATCACGAATCGTGCGAACTTCCGCATTCTTCAAACAATTGTAAGAACGGACAGAAAGCTCCATTTCGTCAACCGAACGATCAAGCAGATCATTTCTTAAAAGCGGAGGACGTGCAATATCTTCAAATGCAAATTCTTCTTCGTCTTCTTCGAAATTAATAAAGATTGACATATGATCTTTGACGAGCTTTGCCGCAAGTCCGATGGAATCATCAGGTTTTACAGAACCATCTGTCCAAACTTCGATCGTCAGCTTGTCATATTCGGTGTTTGATCCCTGTCTGGTTTTTTCGACGTTGTAGTTGACCTTCTTGATCGGCGTATGAACCGAGTCGATCGGAATATATCCAAGCGAAAGATCTTCGTCGTTATTAAACTCAGCCGAAACATATCCGCGTCCGCGTTTGAGGCGCATTTCAACGTTCAATTTGCCGTCTTTGCTAAGAGTTGCGATATGAACTTTCTGATCGAGGATTTCAACGTCGCCATCGGTTTCGATATCCGCGCTCGTAATTTCGCCCTCACCTGATTTGCTAATGGTTAGAGTTTTCGGTTCGTCGCTGTGCAGCTTAAACGGAATCTGTTTCAAATTGAGAATTACGTCAGTAGCATCCTCTGTCACACCCTTGATCGACGAGAATTCGTGCTCTACACCATCAATCTTAACTGCGGTGATCGCTGCGCCTTCAATCGAAGAGAGAAGCGCGCGTCTTACCGAGTTACCGATCGTGGTACCAAATCCCCGTTCAAACGGCTGCGCATAAAACTTTCCGTATCTTTCAGTCAAAGTTTCCGATTCAACGTTAAGGCGGCTTGGAATTTGAAAATCTGTCCAGTGATTATTTTGTGTCATATTTTTGGTTCAAAATTTACTATAAGACCATTTAAACGCCATCAAGCGGAAGATCGCCGATAATGACGACCTTCGCCTGATGTTTACTATTTACTGTAAAGTTCAACAATTAACTGCTCGTTAATGTTTGCATCAACGTCTTCACGTTTTGGCATATCCGAAACGGTTACATTAAAACCTGTATCGTCCGCGGATATCCATTGAGGTCGTCCCCGCCCTACAGCAGTTGTCCACGCACCTTCAACATGCGTATTTTTACGGGTCTTATCTTTTATCGTAATGACATCGCCCACTCTAACTTGGAATGAAGGGATATCCACTTTACGTCCGTTGACTTCAATATGCCCGTGATTAACAAGCTGCCTTGCCTGACGCCGGGCTGTCGAAAAACCTGCCCGGTAAACCACATTATCGAGTCTTCGTTCAAGCATAAAAAGGAGATTTTCGCCCGTGATGCCTTTTTGTCTTGAAGCTTTTTCGAAATAGTTTCGAAACTGCTTCTCAAGCACGAAGTAAATCCGTTTAACTTTTTGTTTCTCCCGAAGCTGTTCACCGTACCCCTGCAAAACACGTCGTCTTGCAGTTGGTCCATGCTGTCCAGGTGCTTGCGTTCCGCGCTTTTCGATCGCGCAAGACGGTTTGTAACAACGGTCACCCTTTAGAAATAACTTGCCGCCTTCTCGGCGGCACAAACGGCACACCGCGTCTCTATATCTAGCCACTAATTTTGCCTCCAGTCATTTTTTGACGGAAAAGTTTACAAGTGGCATTACTGTCACCCTTCATCCTTTCGATATCAATTACTATAATTAAAAAATCTGTTGTCGATTCTCAAACGCGTCTGCGCTTTGGCGGACGACATCCATTGTGCGGAATCGGTGTCGTATCACGTATTGACGTAACACGAATACCTGAATTGTTGATCGCCCGAATCGCGGATTCACGACCGCCGCCGGGACCTTTTACACGTACTTCAGCAGATCTCATACCTACATCCATAGCCTTCTGCGCTACGTCACTTGCCGCTTGCTGGGCGGCGAAAGGTGTACCCTTTCGTGATCCGCGAAATCCGCGAGCGCCGGCCGAAGATTGAGCTATTAAATTTCCATCGGTATCCGTAATGGAGATCAGCGTGTTATTAAAAGAAGCTGCAATGTGGACAATTCCCATGGGAATATTCTTCTTCTCTTTTTTCTTGTTGTAACTTTTCTTGCCTTTTGCTTTAGCCATATTTTTATCAGCGGCTTCGGACAGTCAGGGGATTCGAGGAATCGCCTGATCTGAACGACCGCGATCAATTATTTCTTACCTGGTGCCTTCTTCTTAGCGACCGCCGCTTTCTTCGGACCCTTACGTGTGCGGGCATTTGTGTGCGTACGCTGACCACGAACCGGCAAGCCTCTGCGATGACGCAGACCCCGGTAACATCCGATGTCCATCAATCGCTTGATATCCATTTGCACACGTTTACGAAGATCACCTTCGACTTCGCATTTTTCATCGATCACAGCACGGATACGACCCAGTTCTTCTTCACTAAGGTCTTTGATCTTGGTTTCCGTGCTTACATCAGCAGCCTTTAGGATCTCCGTCGATGCCGACTTTCCAACCCCATAGATATAGGTCAAACCGATCTGTGCTCTCTTATTTATTGGCAAATCTACGCCTGCTATACGAGCCATAATATTATTTCTATACTCCTATCCCTGTCGCTGCTTATGTTTTGGATTCTCACAAATCACACGCACAACGCCTTTTCGATGTATAACCTTACACTTATCGCAAATTTTCTTTACTGAAGGACGAACTTTCATAACAATTTCTCCTCGAACTATAAAACACAGCGCAAAAGCTTCTACTTATAACGGTAAGTAATGCGCCCACGGCTCAAATCATATGGTGATAATTCCACCAAAACCTTGTCTCCGGGAAGAATACGTATAAAATTCTTGCGCATTTTCCCCGAAATATGTGCCAAAACCTGATGGTCTTTGTTGTCGTCCAACTCAACCTTAAACAAGGCATTTGGCAATGTATCTATCACGGTCGCAGTTACTTCAATAGCTTCTTCTTTCGACATAACTCTCAATATTTTTCCGATTGCTCGGACAAACCGTAAATGTTATCCCTTTTTTAACTCTTTTACAAGCTAAGCCGCATGGGTTTCCGCTTTTGACTGATTCCGAAACTTCTTCTGCTCTTTTGTAAGAGTAAGAATTTCGGGACCTTCCGCCGTGATCGCTACTGTATGCTCCGAATGCGCGGACGGTTTTCCATCTGCTGTAACTACCGTCCAACCGTCATCCAGTGTCTTAGTATCAGGGCTTCCCAAATTCAACATCGGCTCTATCGCAAAGACAAATCCTGCGCGGATCTTTTCCCGCGTTCCGGGCCTGCCGTAATTCGGGATCTGCGGCGCCTCGTGCATGTTTCTACCGATCCCATGGCCGGTATATCCCTGCACAATTCCGTAACCATACTTTTCAGCATGCTGCTGAACCGCCCAACCAATA
>JBGTEI010000671.1:0-3681 GCA_041747875.1 Pyrinomonadaceae bacterium
CGTTCAGTATCTTTACGCTGCCGGATATGACCCAACCGGAATGGCGACAATGTTTGAAAAGCTTGCTTCAAAAAACAAAAAGAAACCCGGGTCGTTTTCGAAACTTTTCACTTCACATCCGCAATCGCTTGAGCGTCGCGATGATAGTCTGGCGCTAGTAGCTAAGTTCCCCGACAAACAAGAATATATAATCAGTACTTCAGAATTTCAGCGCGTAAAAAGTCATCTCCTGAGGATCTCAAATGCCGGGATTGTCTCGCCTGATGATCTGGATCCGGTTGAAAATGGCCGCCCTACTCTTAAGAGGCGCCAACCCTCAGCAGACGGTGATACTTCAACCGATTCGGCGGATTCAAGTAAGGATACCGGAACGAATGATGCCGGCCCGCCAAAACTGAAGAAAAGAAACGAGCCGACAAAAGACAACGACAATTAATTCTCTAGTCGTCTAGTTATCAAGTAAGACCGCCAAGAAATGCAAATTTCCTGGCGGTCTATGCTTTTTTCAGGTACCTGTACTATTTACTTTCTAATGAATACGTTCTGATCCATGAGTTCTCATTTCAGGAAAATTAACAAATGCCAATCGCGAACTTTCGCCACTCGCAAGAACTGCGTTACCTTTCATTTCTTTTGAGGCTTGCGACATAAACTTCTCGATATCGGCGATCGATCTCGGAAGTGCTTTTGACATCCATTCGACACCGTTTGAAGTGATCAACATATCATCTTCGATCCGGACGCCAATACTCTTATACTTCGCAAATACCGGTTTAACCCTTTCCAGAAACGCTTTATTTGATGGAGTATCCGTAAGGTAATCGAGTGCGTCTTCTCTGATGTAAATCCCCGGCTCATTTGACATCATCATACCTTCTTTTAACTTGCCGGAATAATCCCCCGTGTCATGGACATTCATTCCGATCCAGTGGCCCCAACCGTGCATATACCAAAGAGTGTATTGCGGCCGGGTAATTCTGCGACCCTGAAATTCGGCTTCATATGACGCGTCAAGCCCGGTTATCAATCCGAGTTTCAGCAACCCGTTTTGAATCGTCGTTGCCGCCGCGCGGCTTGCGTCCGAGATCGTCGCACCGGGTTTCAATTGTTTGGCTGCAGCTTCCTGCGCGTCATAGATTATCTGATAAATTTCAGCCTGCTCTTTTGTAAACTTACCGTTGACCGGGAAAGTGCGTGTGATGTCTGCGGTGTAGTGGTCGTACTCCGCACCAACATCCATCAAGAGTAGTTCTCCGGGTTTTACCTTACTCTGAGACTCAATGTAATGAAGGGTCGTAGCATTCGAACCACAGCCGACGATTGAAGGATAGCCCCAGAAATCAGCATTTCGGCGTCTAAACGTATATTCAACCTCTGCCTGCACCTCATACTCCCAATTCGCATTTCCGACCATTCCCATCGAACGTCCAAACGCTTCGGTTGTGATATCTACCGCATGCTGCATTAGCCTGATCTCATATGGCGATTTGACGTTGCGGAGCGTGTCGAAGATCGGTGTAGCATCTTTTACTTCATAACCTTCAACACTCGCAGCAAAATCGTTCTCCGTTGGAAATTCGCGCTTGCTGCCCTTTAAGATGTAAAGATTTTCTGGGATATATGTGTTTTCAAAACTCCCATCGGCCGACTTAAATGGCTTCTTGGTTTTGACCGCAGATAAAAACCCGCTAAAATTCGCCGAGTCGACGATCCGACTAACACCCGAGAGTTGTGTCGCCTCTTCGTTCGAATACATCCGGCCGTTCCAGGTTTCAAATTGCGGATTCCGTTTGGGAATAAACACAAATTCGCTAACCGCGCCGTTTTCTTTGATAACCACCAAAGAGGCACCGTTTTGTTTGAGAGCAGTTAAATAGTAAAGGTTATTTTCCTGACGGTATGGGTAATCGACGTCATTTGAATATATCTTTTGTTCAGCACTAAATAATATAAGTATGCTGTTGTCGTCCAGTGCATCAGAAACCCGCTTTCGGCGTTTTGCCAATTCATCGTGTCTTTCCGCGACACTAAAAACGGGTGCCGGAGGTGTCGTCCGAATGGCAGTTTTCGGATTCTCCATTAAGGCTTCATTCGCCAATATATTTGACGAGATGCCTGAAAAAACAAATAACACAACTAAAGATCTGACCAATATTTCCTTCATTTTTCCTCTCACTAATGGGCTCATTTCGCTATTTTTTATCAAACTCAATATCTTTCGATACGACGTTCCCAAAAAAATCAGCGGCAAAAACCCGGATCATATATTTACCTTTTTTTAACTTGCTTGCGTCAAAGAAATTCTCACGCGCTATTTTTCCGTCGATCTCGTTTGAGACGATATACCGGAAAATCGTTTCTCCCGTCGCGCCTGACTTACTGCCGTCTGCAAAAACCAATTTAACCGCCCCGGGCTCCGGAAGTGTCGAAAATCTGATGGTCCACCTTGTCTTTTCAAAACCGGCGACCGGATCTTCGTCTTTATTAAGAATTTGATATCCCAGACGATAAATACCCAGCTTCCGCCGATCTGCATTGCCGTCCATTTGATCAAATGCTTCGACGACGATTCTGGTATTTCCGCTTAGTTCTATACGCGAATTTTTATCTCCGGTTTCAATCTCTCGCCATTTTTCATCAAAAAGCGTTATATTTTGGATCGTGGGCAATCGAGAGTCAGCCACTCCCGGCAGCAATAAGGCGTTAAGCGCATTCATTTCCCTGCGGGCCCGTCCGGCGATCAAATGTACGTGGTTAAAAGTATTGAGCGTGCCGATCACTTCGCCGGATTTGAACTTCGAACCTCGCGCCACTCTTACGCCAGTCGCTTTGCCTTCAGAATCGAAGTTAAACAAAAAGCGCTTGTCTTCAAACGGGATACCATTGACATCACGGCCGAGCCGGATGTGAACGTAACCAAGGGTCGGCAAAACTAAAGATTCGCGGGTCGTATCAAACAGCTGTACGGCGGTCGGACGCAAAACTTTCTCATCACGAATAAATCTCGCTTTTTCACCGTATCCACCAACAATATCCAGACCATTGTGAAATCTTACATCCGGATCCGAACCATCCATTTCGCCGCGGATCTCGCCAAACGTTGCTGCAATTTCACGCGTCCGTGCCGGCGGATCAAATGTCCATCTTCCGGGCGAAATTCCGCGAAATTCTTTTGCCGTGGTTTGAATTTCATCGAAACGCTTTTGAGACATTTCCGTACCGGTTTCCCGATTTGCAGATATTACTCTGACAAGTTGGTTTTCCGAATCTGACACATAAATATTCCCGTTTGAATCGCTCGCGATCCCGCTGTTTCTGTTAAATTTTGCGCTGCGGATCTTTCCGTCTGCAAAACCGGTTCTACCACCTGAAAACGTCTCAACGAACGGGAATAGCCGCTGTCCAATAACGCGGACCGAATTACGATCGGCAATATAGATCTCTCCCGTTTCTGTAGTCACAACGGAAAGCGGTTCGATAAATGAACTTTGCAGGAGCAATCCGTCTTTTCTTCCGGAAGCACCGTTTCCTGCAAGCGTCCACGTGCTGCCGTCCATTTCTACAACTCTTATCCTGCGGTTTTGCGAATCCGCGACCAAAACCTTTCCATTCCAGATCGCCAGGCCGCATGGAGTGTCGAATCGGGCATTGATCCCCGTGATGTCATTGGAGAATCCTTTC
>JBGTEI010000672.1:0-2921 GCA_041747875.1 Pyrinomonadaceae bacterium
CATGCAGAGTTCGGGACCTGGTTAAGTTTATTGCTGATAAGGGCTTATAAAGTAAAACATTAAGTGTTGCAGGAGGTTGGAATTTGCTTTTTCAACCTTTTTTTTTACAAAAATGACGAAATTATCAATAAAAGATGTGGACTTAAACGGCAAGCGAGTTTTTATCCGGGTGGATTTTAATGTTCCGATCCATGATGGTAAAGTCACCGACGACACGCGGATCCAGGGAGCGATCCCAACTATTACGTACGCGCTGGAAAATGGGGCAAAAGTAATACTCGCATCACACCTTGGGCGACCAAAAGGTGAGGTAGTAGACTCCTATTCGCTCAAACCTGTTTACGAGTATCTTCGGGGGATACCTGAATTGCAAGAGATATCCCGGACAGGGAAAAATCCGGTGGAAATTCAGCCGGATGGTGTTTCACTCGGTTCGGCAGAAATTAAGAATGATGCGATCTTTTTTGTAAATGACTGCATTGGACCGAGCGTACGTGTGAGCGTTGAGAATCTGGAAAACGGACAGGTTCTTTTGCTCGAAAATCTTCGTTTTCACAAAGGAGAAGAAGCAAACGATCAAGATTTTGCCGGGAAATTAGCGGATTCGGCTGATATCTATATAAACGATGCATTTGGGACGGCGCATCGCGCGCATGCTTCTACTGTAGGAATCACAAATTTTGTTGAGAATTCTGCTGCCGGGTTCTTAATGGAAATGGAGCTCGAGGTTCTGACCAAAGTATTAAATGATCCCGAAAAACCATTTGTGGCGATTCTCGGCGGAGCTAAGGTATCAGATAAGATTCCTATCATTAAATCGTTGATAGAAAAGAAGGTTGACAAACTTCTAATCGGTGGGGCGATGGCATATACATTCTTTAAGGCGATGGGATACACAATCGGGAAATCGCTCTGCGAAGACGATATGATGCCGATGGCGTTAGATATCCAAAAGCAGGCGGAAGAAGCAGGCGTCGAACTCATTTTACCAACCGATCACAAAACGGTAGATTCGTTTGACCCTTTGAATTCACTTCGCGAAATGCCGATCGATTTTACAAATTCAGGGTTGGTCGGACTCGATATCGGCAAGGAAACATGTGCCATATTTGAAAATGCGCTCGAAGGCGCGAAAACGATAATTTGGAATGGTCCGATGGGAATGTTTGAAGAAACACCGTTTGATGAAGGGACGATCGCGATCGCAAATGCGGTTGCAAAAGCGACTGAGAATGGAGCCTTTTCGGTAGTCGGCGGAGGGGATTCGGTCGCCGCGATAAATCAAGCCGGATTGGCTGATAAAGTTTCGCATATTTCGACCGGCGGCGGTGCAACATTGGAATTTCTGTCTGGTAAAGAATTGCCGGGAGTAACGGCACTTGATGATAGGTAACACCGGCAGAAACGCGACTGTAAAGGAGCGTGCGTGACGGTGATAAATGATTCAGCCGGAAACTAGAATGCAAACGTTTGTGGATGGTTTTGAGAAGTTGGCCGATTGGAATAGAGACAACATTAGCAACTGACGGGTTTGCCAGTGCCATTGAACAAGATTATGAGAAAACCAGTAATAGCAGGAAATTGGAAGATGTATAAACTGCACGATGATGCAGTAAATACGGCGCTTGAGCTAAAATCTTTGGTCGCCAACGCGACTCATTGTGAAGTTATCGTCGCCCCCGTTTTTACCGCCCTCAAAACCGTCGCAGACCGGCTGGAAGGATCAAATGTAAAAGTGTCAGCCCAAAACTGTTCGCGATTTGTTGAGCATTCGGCAAATACCGGTGAAATTTGTGCGGATATGATCAAAGATGTCGGAGCGAGCCATATAATTATAGGTCATTCAGAACGGCGCCAGTTTTACGGCGAAACGGATGAAAGCGTAAATCAGAAAACAAAAGCGTGTCTGCATTTTGGATTGACGGCTATCGTTTGTGTTGGGGAAAGTCTTGAAGAAAGGGAATCTTCAAACGCGGAAAATGTGGTAAAACGACAGGTAATTGGTGCTTTAGAGGGTTTGACAGTTTCAGATATGGAACGTATTATTATCGCTTACGAGCCTGTTTGGGCAATTGGCACCGGAAAAACTGCCACGCCCGCACAGGCTCAAGAAATGCACGCGTTTATTCGGAAAGTTTTGGCTGAATTGCAGTCTGACGAAATTGCTGATAAAACACGAATTCTTTACGGCGGCTCGGTAAAACCGGCAAATGTTAAGGAATTGATGAGCGAAACCGATATCGACGGCGCATTGGTCGGAGGCGCAAGCCTTGAGGCGGAAAGTTTCGCTCAAATAGTTAATTATAGATAAGAATTATAAGTAAGCCTGGAGTATTAAATTGCAAACTTTTTTATATATCGTATTTTTTGTATCTTGTTTGATCTTGGTTATATCTGTTCTATTGCAGCCCGGTAAAACGGATGCGGGCGCATTGTTTACGAGCGGCGTTTCGAGTGCGGCGTTAAATCCGCGCGGAACTGCATCGGTACTTTCAAAGCTTACGATCGCAGCTGCAACTGTATTTATGCTTTCAGCGTTATTTTTGTCGCTGCCTGCTTTTACGGGGAATGTTTCGGTTCTTGATACACAGGGTGAGAAGAAAACTGCGGCGCCGGCGAATACAAATGCAAACGTCGATGCAAACGCTGCAAATTCGAATACAGCAAATGTAAATACTCCGGCAAACACTGAGGCAAAGCCTGAAGCTGATAAATCAGGTGCGAAAACTGAAGTAAAACCTGCGCCGGAAGCTGAATCGAAGGAAGCCGCAAAGCCGGATGCAAAACCTGACGAAAAGCCGTCTGAGAACAAAGACAAAAAGTAATTAGATCTTGAGAAATTTGCCGAGGTGGTGAAATTGGTATACACGCACGCTTGAGGGGCGTGTGGAGCGATCCATGCGGGTTCGAGTCCCGCCCTC
>JBGTEI010000673.1:0-1963 GCA_041747875.1 Pyrinomonadaceae bacterium
GTTGGCGGTTGGCTTTAACTATATTGAGAGCACACCTGTCGTAGGAATCGCAACTGTTTTGTTTGAAGTAGTGAATTTCTTTACGTCGATCGTAACGTCTGCGTTGCTCGTTGGAATGATGACGTGGATAGTCGCACAGTACCTAGCCTTTCCTCTCCGCACAATTAGTTTGCGAACTGCCTTCACAGAAGTTAAAAAGCGGGTAAAGGCACTTTCGCTTACCGTTGGATTAAGTACGATTCTTTCATTTATTGGCTTTGCATTCTGCTTTTTTCCCGGAATCTGGCTTTCAGCGAAGTTTATGTTGATCGCGCCTTCTATCATGATGGAAGATATCTCAGGGAAAGCAGCGTTCAAACGTTCGATTGAACTTACGAGGCGTTCATTTCGAACAGTATTTGCTGCTGCGTTGCTCGTGTATGTGATCCCTCTGGTAATGGGATTTATGGTTGGCGGTTTTATTGGTCTCGCAAATACAACGTATCTACAGTCTCTACGCGCTGAGAAAATGAAGGACGACATGGCAACAATGAAAAAGGACGGAGTCAAACCGCAGCCCGTCGAAAATAAGAAGGTAGACGGTGACGTGAATATTGGATACGGATCTAAAGGTCTCGAAATCGAAGTTGGTCCCAGCGCGAAAGTGAAGGATAGTGAGGAAATTCTCGCGAAGACGAAAAAGTTTGGTGCGGTTACCCAGGCGCTAAGTCAATTTATTCTGCTGCCGGTAATTTTATTGATTGGTTCATTTACTTCAGTTATTACTGCGCTTATCTATTTCAAAACGCGCCAGGCAGGTGGTGAATCGATGCAGGATTTATTGGGCAAACTCGAAAACGCCGATGGACCTCAAAGCAAGTGGCAAGCAAGAGTAAGAGAACGTTTGATACAGTCCGGAAAAGTAAGCGGTTCAAACAGCAAGGCAACATAGTCTAAGATGAATAGATACATTATAAAATTTTTGCTCTCTTTTTCTGCGCTATTTTTGTGCGTAAGTTTTGCACAGGCGCAATCATTTAAGAGAGATTTCGTGATAAAGACAGGCGGCGCCGTCGAGATCAAAAACCCATACGGGCGCGTCGAAGTCGTTACCGACAGTGAGAGAACTAATGAAATTTCGATCGAGATCGATGGATCTAAAAAGATCTCCGAAAGCGATCTAAGGATCGAAAATAAGAGTTCGGATCTTATAAGTATTGAAGTATTGACGCAGAGTGCGAAAGACGTCCGGGTCGATTTCAAGGTGGTTTTACCTGAACGGCTCAAAATTCGAATCGAAACAAATGAAGGCGCGATCCACCTGATCGGTGACTTTGCCGAAGCGGCAGCAAACAGCAATACGGGCACGATCTACGCCGACGTATCACTTGAAAATCTCGACTACAAATTTCAGTGGACGGCCGCAAAGCCGCGTTACATTAGCGATATAGATCGTGAAGAAGTAAAAGAGAAAGCAGCTGGCAGATATCAGATAAAGGGCAAACTGCGGGAAGAAAAAAAGGCGAAGAGGATACCGGTCGTCAGTCAAGATCCGGATGAAACGGATTCGGCTGATCTAAACGAAAGAGCTGATGGCGACAAACCCGCCGGACCGATAAGCCTTGATTTTACAACGGTCAGAGGCATTGTTTTGTTGAATGTCAATCCTGCGGAAGTTCCTTCCAATCTGCGTGAGCGTCCGCTAACAGAGGCCGCGAAATCTATCATCCGAAGCGGCGATTCAATTTTGGTCAATGCGATTCGAAGATCGAGTCCGAAATTTTTTGGTGATTATGCCGCAACGCTGCCGCCAAGAAATAATATGCCGGTTTTGACGGATGCAGACAAACTAAAAGATCCATCAAGTGCGGGCATTAAAAAAGTTACGGTTCAGGTAACCGACATCAATAACCGTGCGATCTCGGATCTATCAAAAAGCGATTTTTCGCTGACGGAGCGCGGCGATGACCGTGAAATACTCTCG
>JBGTEI010000674.1:0-3040 GCA_041747875.1 Pyrinomonadaceae bacterium
TTTTCCGAAATATCCTAAAAAACGATAATTAAAACTGGAACTTAGGACCTATTAGGTATATTTCAAGATAGAACGACTAGCATTAGATGGTTGGGTTGAACAACGCAAATAAACGAATTCGTAGTTTCTGCGAATGCTTGGATTTTTTGCACTAACTTTGATATATTCATTGAACTAGCCCCTCCAATTTAGTTTTCATCACGAGTTCAAATACTCAGTGGTCGTGGAAGTTTAAAACGCACGTAAAAATCAGCTAGGAAAACATAACGATGATTAAGAAGAATTTAAGATTTACACTTTCAGCAATTAGCCTGTTTTCGATTTTATTTGCAGTTACAACAACCGTTTCGGCGGCACCTGTTCGATTTAATCAGGTAACACAAGTTGTAAACGCTAAACCCGGAAAGGCTAATACGGCGAACTACACGCAATTACGTTTGGCGAATGCATCGATTCTCATTGACGACACAGATGATGATGATGATAAAGAAGACAAGACCAAAACGGTCAGCCAGGATGATCGTGTGATCCGCGAAACGTCGATTGAAATTGTCGAAGAAGGCGATTGCGCTTGTGATCCAATACCTGACGAAGGTGGATTTCCGTATTGGGCATTGCTTGGATTGGGAGTAATTCCGTTTCTATTTTTGATCCCGGACGATGATCCTGATCCGACGCCGACGCCAACACTGCCGCCGCCAACACAAACGCCGCCGGCAACTGAAACACCGACGCCTCCGCCGCCGACACAAACTCCGCCGCCGACAGAGACACCAACACCGACACCTCCGCCGGAGCCGGTACCGGAACCAATGTCGATCCTGCTGCTTGGCACAGGATTAGCTGGGGTCGGACTTGCAGCACGTCGAAAATTCGGTCGTAGAGAAGACGAGATCGAAGAGACGGAAGAAGCAGGCGAAGAGTAGTTGAAACAGATGGAAGCGATCTGGTTTGTCGTTACGAGCAATCGCTTCCATATTCATACTATTTTGGATAATTAAATGTTTTGAGCTAACATTGGGGGTAACATTTAACCCGTTGGCTCCGATTAAAGAGGTTAGAAAATGCGAAATTCAAGATACAAATTTCTCGTCATTTTAGGACTAATGCTTACATTAGGACTAACTACAGCGTTTGCCGCTGAAGGCAGCAGTGACAAAAAAGATACAAAACGACCGAAAAACACAGGGATCCTTTCAGTTAAATCGACACCGCAGGCTATGACGGTGAAGGTTGATGGGCAGGTTGTAGGAATGAGCGGTACGACTGAAGCTGCTGAATATTACCTGACACCGGGGATTCATCTTGTTGAGATCGAAGGACCAAATGGTAAATCGTTTTCTAAAGAGATCAATGTGGTAAAAAACGTAAAGAACTGTATTTGTCTAAACGTCGTTGAAACAACAACCACCAAGAGGTGTCCGTACGACATCAGCGTTAGCGCTCCGGATTCAGTTCGTGACGGCAACCTGGTGACCTTTGCAACGCTAAATGCGGTATCTGGCGGAACTGCTGCTCTTAAATATCTCTGGAAGGTAACACCCTCATCGGCACGGGTAACAAGCGGACGCGGAACCGATTCGATCACAGTTGACACGACCGGACTCGGCGGACAAACTGTTACGGCAGAACTGGAAGTTACAGACGGAATCTATGACGCGAGTTGTCGTCAGCGTGTTATCGGAAGTACATATGTTGAACCGGTAGAGGTTCGTGAACCACCAAAATCGTACTTGTTTGACGAATTCATTACTCTTTCAAATGATGATGACAAAGCTCGTCTGGATGGTTTAGCGATCGAATTGCAAAACAATCCAAACGTCCAGGCTTACATCATCATGTACAGCGGAACAGATAAGAGAAGTCAGACAAGAACTCCTGAAAGACTTTCACGAATAACGCTTGATTATCTTGTTAAAGAACGCGGAGTAGATCCAAGCAGACTGACCATCGTTCAGGGCGGAACGCGTCAAACGACGACGTATCAAATGTGGCTTGTTCCTCCGGGAGCTACGACACCTGTTCCGAATGAGTAACTTGATCGATTAATTTCTAACCTATTAAAGGACGGCTTCGGTCGTCCTTTTTTTGTCGGTTGGTAATTGGTAATTAGTAAGAGGTAATTGGTAAGATGTTGTTTTTCAAATACTAAACGGACTTATTACTTATCAGAGATATTATGAGCGCACCAAATATTGAAACGATTGTAAATTTATCAAAACGAAGAGGTTTCGTTTTTCCGGCATCGGATATCTACGGCGGACTCGGAAGCGCATGGGATTACGGTTCACTTGGTGTTGAGCTGGCAAACAACATCAAACAAAACTGGTGGCGCTGGATGGTTCATGAACGCGATGATATCGAGGGTATTGATTCTTCGATAATCCAAAATCGCATGGTTTGGAAATACTGCGGACACGAAGAAACATTTAACGACATGATGACCGACTGCCGGACGTGCAAAAAGCGTTTTCGTGCGGACAAGCTCGAAGATTCTCAATGTGAACAAAAACCTTCAAAACATCCGGGCGAAGCTGATCAATGCGACCTGACAGAACCGCGCCCGTTTCTGACGATGTTGAGTACCCGCCTCGGCGCAGTTGCCGACGATGATGATTATTTGTCGATGGCGTATCTGCGGCCCGAGACAGCGCAGGGAATTTTTATCAATTTTGCAAATATATTGAACACGACGAGGCGGAAACTGCCGTTTGGTATCGCTCAGGTTGGAAAAGCTTTTCGAAATGAGATCACGCCGGGAAATTTTATCTTGCGAACGCGTGAATTTGAACAGATGGAAATGGAGTATTTCTGTCATCCCGAAAAAGCTCCCGAGTTATTTGAGGAATGGGTTGAAAATTATATGACGTGGCTGTCAGGGCTTGGAGTTTCAAAAGAAAACCTGAGCCATTATGAGGTTCCGGAAGATGATCTGGCTCATTATTCTGATCGGACGGTCGACATAATGTACCGCTTCTTTCCCGAACGCGAGGACGAAGAGAAGCAATGGGAAGAATTGATGGGAATTGCCAACCGGACA
>JBGTEI010000675.1:0-4301 GCA_041747875.1 Pyrinomonadaceae bacterium
CTGTGATCTTTTTTTTTCTTTCCAGATCAAGTTTCGAACCCCAATGAATATATGTGTACGAGGGAAGCGGCATTTCGTCATCCCGAATTTGGCTGATGATCGAACTAAACTTTGTTTTCTGTCGCCGCTTTGAATAATCGCCAAATTCACTAAAATTGAGTTCCTTTTTGCCGTCCAATATGTGCCCTTCTAGAAACATCGAGACGGGCTGGATCCGGTTATACCATGGATAATTCGTATTATTGCTATGGCAGTCGTAGCAGGAAGTTTTCAATATCACTTGAACATCGCCCGGTACCGCGAAAGTTTTGGTCAGATCCGACGGCAATATTTCGGAACCTTGATTATAGGTTTTCGGAATGAACTGAATTCCGACAAAAATGATGAACACGATCAAAACAACGACCTTTATTACAGTTTTGAACTTTTTCATGACCACTTTTTTCCAGATTTTTTTTGGGTAATGAGACAATCCGCCAGAGTCGATCGCGTCTTATTCTAATTCACTTCTCTGAGCGTCGTTCCTCTTCTGCTTTTATTCTGTACCGACCAGGGTAAACAGATCCTTAAGATCTTTTGATAACCCTTCATAATGTTCGATCTGATGATTCAATTCGCTTTTTGTTATGTGTTCCGCATGCTCTTTCGCGCTTTCGACGATCTCGTCATATTCTTTTTTCTTACTTTCGTCCAATTTGCTCGAATCGAAATTCTCAAATGCCGTTAATAACAACTTCGCTCCCTCGATCGCTTTTTCCTTATTTTTCTCCGCCAGCGCTTTGTCTATATTTTCTGCAGCAATCGCAATTGCTTCGGTATTCCCTTTCTTATGCGCGGTGTATTCAGTGGACACATGTGCTTTTCCTTTATCATCATTGTGCCCCATTTTGGTCATGTCACTGCTGTTCATATTGCTCATATCGTGATCACTCTTTGCAGCCGTCGCGTCTTGATCTGATTTTGGTGTATCTGCCGTTTCGGACGTGTTGCTGCACGCCGTAAGCCAAATTGCGATGGTGATCGAAATTGCTGCAACAAACTTCACTAAACCTCTATTTACCATTTTTATCTCCGCTATGCTTATTAGAATAATTTGATTCGATTTTACCGAAAAATAATAGCCTCGCCAAAGTTGTCCTGATAACAATTATCCGTTTTGTCATCAAGTTAGACTAAAGCAAGATATCCACAACTAAAGTCTTGTTATCACATACTGCTGCAGCGAAACAATATTCTGTAATTAGCTTATCCGACCCTAATACGGATCAAGTGTTCGGTATTGTATATTCTAACGTATAAATAATTCAGGTTCACAATTCTATTTTCAATAAATATATGTTTGGAACGAGCAAACTACCATTCTACGTTGCACTTCTGGCCGTCGGATTTGCAGTAAATCTGATTTGGGAACTCAGCCAAATGCAATTCTATGCAGAAAAACCCGGTTCGAGCTTTGCGGACGGCGTACTTTATTGTTCGCTTGCATCGGTTATTGATGCTGTCTCGATTCTCATGATCTATTCGATCGCAAAAGGATTTTTCAACCCGAAAAGTTTTAGGTTCTACTTCCTGGCGTCGGCTATCGGTGCATTACTGTCAATAATTTTTGAAAGTTTTGCGTTTTATTTTAGAATTTGGTCATATCGGCAAACCATGCCGATAGTTCCTTTGCTCGAAATCGGTCTCCTTCCATTTGTGCAATTAATTGCACTCGTCCCTTTTTCCATAGCAGTTGTGAGTTTCTATTTCCGGAGAATCGACGACTAATTATTGGTTCTTTTGATAAAAACGCGCTCATCATATTTCATATTGATCGCGATCATTCGCGCGCCGGATTCCGCCGACCAAAATTTAAAACGTCATCGCTTCCAAACACCGCATTTACGAGACCGAAACCTTTGGGGATCTTGACAGCACACTCGCACACGGATTCTCCGGAAGAGCTGAATCGATAGATTGTTCTTATCACTTCTTATGATTTTGGCATTTTATTTATGGTTCTTAGTTTCTGGAAATTTTTCTAATATTACCGTGGAAAATCCCGCAGTTCGAGTGATTGGAAGTTACCGAATGGCTCAAAACACGGCACTTTTGAGTTCGGCATAGTGATTGCGATATTACGAATTTCAGAGGAAAACAAAATGAAAATCAATCCTAACTTTTTTGGTCTCGCGAGCGCTATTGCCACTTCGATCTTGTGGGTACTATGCAGCGCTATCGTATATTTGATACCTAGGCCGATGATAGATATGTCGGGGCATATGGTCCACGCAAATCTAAGCGGAATGAACTGGAATCTTACCTTTTTTGGGTTTCTGGTTGGCTTGATCGTGTGGAGTCTGTTTGCCGGACTATTCGCTTGGATCTTAGCGCATATTTACAATATGTTTGTCAAAGAATAATGACTTGAACGTCTTCTGATTATCGTCTAAAAGCCAGGAAGCCCGCAGTTAATTAGCTGCGACTTTCCTAATTGTTTTGTAAAACATTACTTTATACTTTTTCTCCTGTTAATTTTTTTTTCCTATTTCAAACAAAAGGACTTGACTTGACACCAACTGTCACGCTGTAGACTGTCTCCGATTAGTCGAAATTGATAAACAGATCGACTGGAAAATTAAGGAGATCAACTATGAAAAAGACATTATTATTAACAGTTTTCGCTCTTATTTTTAGTGCTGCACTATTTGCGCAGGATTCGGAGAAGCCAAAAGAAGAAATGAAATCGCCGGAAAAACCGGCGCATAAACATCAGCACGAGAAACCGATGAAGGAAGATAAATCGGAAACAATGCAGGATAAAACTCATCAGCACGATGAAGAAATGCCGGCTCCGACAGAAGGCATGAAAGAACACAAAACAATGCCGATGCATTCGATGGTAAATATCGGCGACGTGATGAATCGCGAGGGTTCCGGAACGTCCTGGCTTCCGGATTCAACGCCCATTCATGCATTTATGAAAATGTATGAAGACGGCGGAATGCTTATGGTTCACGGGACGATGTTTTTACGGTATACGAGTGTCGGCTCGAAACGCGATCTTTCGGTCGCGGGAAAAGGCAGCAAAAACCGCTTTGATGCACCCTCGATGTTTATGGTGATGTATAGCCGTCCGCTCTCTTCGAAGTCTCAGATCGGTCTGCGGACGATGTTGAGTTTAGACCCGATCATTGAGCGGGGATACGGTTATCCGCTTCTATATCAATCCGGCGAACTTTTCAAAGGCGAGCCGATCCATGACCGGCAGCATCCGCACGATTTTATCAGCGAACTTTCGGCCTCGTATTCTTATAAAGTGAATGAAAAACAATCATTCTATGTTTATGGAGGCATTCCCGGTGAACCCGCTCTCGGACCGCCGGCATTTGTTCATCGTGCTTCGGCGGCAAACAACCCGGATGCGCCGATCGGACACCATTGGCAGGACGCAACACATATAACTTACGGCGTTATGACACTCGGCTATTCATTTGGAAAAGTGAAATTCGAAGCGAGCGCATTCAATGGAACGGAGCCCGACGAAAACCGCTGGGGTTTTGACAAACCGCGTTTGAATTCCTTTAGCAGCAGAATATCGTGGAATCCGACTAAAGAATGGGCCTTTCAGGTTTCACACGGATATTTGAGAAATCCCGAACGAAGCGAACCCGATCTTAAAGTTATGCGACGAACGACGGCATCTGCGATATACAATAAACGATTTGGCGATGACAAAAACTGGGCAAGCACCGTCGTCTGGGGACAAAACCATACGGACGACGGACGCACGAATTCGTTTCTGGTTGAGTCGGATCTTCAGTTTCAGAAAAACTCCATTTTCGGCAGATTTGAAAAAGTTCAGAAGAACAGTCACGAACTCGTTTTGCCGCCGCCGCATCCGGAAGAGAATTTCTGGGTCGGAGCTTATTCATTGGGGTACGTTAGGGATCTTTTTCAGAAAAAAGGAATCGACGTCGGGTTGGGCGCTATGGCCACGATCAGCAGAAATTCTGAGATCTTAGTTCCCTTTTACGGAGGGACCACGCATCAGAGTTGGCAAATATTCCTGCGTCTGCGTCCTTCGAATAAACATTGAAGAAAAAGCGAACACTTACTGGAATGACTAAAGTAGTTTAGAAATTGAAACCGAGGTCGTTCTGATTTAGGACACAAATCGGCACAAATGCCGTTGGAATGATATTTGCTTACTATTAAAAGTATGCTTATCAGAAAGATCAGTAGATCATAAAAGAGCAGATTCTAGGCTTAAAACAAATTGCTTTCAGCCATCAGAAACTGCTTTTTTTATTTGGAATTAA
>JBGTEI010000676.1:0-1957 GCA_041747875.1 Pyrinomonadaceae bacterium
CGTGATATATATGCCCAAAACCATTCCGTCATGACCCATAGTCTGTTTCGGAATCCGATTAGCGAAAATACGTGGACAAAGAGCCACGCGAGCCAAGCGAGAAATCCCGCAAGGCGAAAACGGCCCGCCTCGACGATCGCCTTATTCCGCCCGATCGTGGCCATCGAACCTTTGTCCCAATAACTAAAATCTTCGCGCGGCGTTCCTTTGAGGTCGCGTAAAATATTCTTCGCCGCGTTTTGTGCCATTTGAATTGCTGCCGGTGCAACTCCGGGAACCGGTTCGCCATTTTTTTGCTTAATAAATGCCATATCGCCAATGACAAAAATATTTTTGTGTTCTCCGGCAGTAAGATCATTGTTGACAAGAATTCTCCCCGCTTTATCGATCTCAGCGCCGATACTTTTTCCGATCGGCGATGCCGAAACGCCTGTTGCCCAAACGGCGACCGTAGTATCGATCCATTGCTCCCCGACCTTTACTTCACCGGGCCGAATATCCGTTACAAAACTATTGAGATGCACTTCGACACCAAGATCTTCAAGATCACGCTGCGCCCGTGCGGAAAGGTCAAAAGAGAAAGTGCCGAGTATCCGGTCACTACCCTCGTAAAGCAAAACACGGGCTTTCCTTGTATCGATCGCTTTAAAATCACGTGCCAATGCAATTCGCGCAATACCTGCGATCGCACCTGCGAGTTCAACACCCGTTGCACCTCCGCCGACTACGACAAAATTGAGCGCATCATGTTCTCCCGCGAGGATCGCATCACGCTCCGCCAGTTCGAAAGCAAGTAGAACGCGGCGCCGGATCTCAAGCGCATCTTCTATCGTCTTGAGCCCGGGAGCAGATTCTTCCCAGTCATCGTGTCCAAAATAGGAATGTCTCGCTCCTGCGGCAACGATCAAATAATCAAACGCGACCGTAGATTTATCGTCGAGAATTACCTGTTTGTTTTCCGGATCGATCGTGGCGACTTCACCCAATACAACCTCGACGTTCTTCGCCCGGTAAAGAATTCTGCGGATCGGCGTAGCAATTTCGCCGGGCGACAACACGGCGGTCGCAACTTGATAGAGAAGCGGTTGAAACGTGTGGTGATTTTTACGGTCGATCAGCGTTACATCAACGGGTTTATTCTTCAGGTCTTTCGCCGCCTGAAGTCCGCCGAATCCGCCGCCTATTATTACTACTTTTGGGTTTTTCTTTGTTTCTGTCATTTAGTTGATCGCTCAACTACCAATATATTTTGCATAAACCGATCGGGCAACTGTCGGATCATCGGTTCCTTTTATAATTGCCCGGGCATCCCTAAAAACTGTTATCTCAAAATCGTCAACACTGATTCGCAGCAGATATTCGTTAAGCTTGATCTCGCCGAGATTCTTCAGCGTTTCCGCGAGTTTCTTAAGATCGATCCTATCGGCATTCGGAGGTTGGATCTGAACGGCGTCGCGGCCGCAAAGTGCGGTAGAAAATTCCCGGTTTGACACATCAAGAAATTCAAATTCGTTTCTGGCACATGTGATACAGTCTTCGGTCGGTTCGCCTAGTTTTATCTTCCTCCAATCATTTTCCCACGTGTCGACCTGAACGATCGAACCATGTAATTTTTCCTGTTTGCCAACCAGGATCTTAATGGCTTCAGAAACTTGTATTGATGAGATCGCGGAAATGATCGGCTGGATCACCCCCGCAGTGTCACAGGTTGGCGAACTTCCGGCCGCCGGGATCTCTTCGAAAATACAGCGAAGACACGGCGTCTTTTTAGGGATTATTGTCATCGACGTGCCGTAACTCGAAACCGCAGCTCCGTATATCCAGGTCTTTCCCAGTTTTACGCAGGCGTCATTTACCAGATAACGGATCTGAAAGTTATCCGTACCATCTATTACGAGGTCCATATCGCCAACTAAATTTTCAATGTTCGAACTATTTACATCTGCGATGACGGCGT
>JBGTEI010000677.1:0-14765 GCA_041747875.1 Pyrinomonadaceae bacterium
CCTACGGATCTGATCGATTCGCAGCTGCTGATAGTTGGGCGCAGAACTTTGTTGTGTGGACTGAGTCGGCGGAGTAGAGGCCGGCGTGGACGTTGGTGCAGGGGGCGTTGTCTGTTGCGCATAACACCAATTCACAGCTCCCAGAAAAAAGATCCCTAACGTTATCAACTTTTTCACTTCAAACCTCCTACAACTTTCTCTTTAAAACCTCATTTACTATCTGCGGATTTGCCTTCCCGTTAGAAGCTTTCATTACTTGTCCGACAAAAAACCCAAGGAGCTTGTCATTGCCATTTCTAAATGCTTCGACCTGACCCGCATTTGCTGACATAACGTCATCTACGATCGTTTCGATCTCTCCAACGTCAGAAACTTGCTCAAGTCCTTTTTCCTTTATAAGTTCGGCTGCAGATCTTTCCGTTTTGAACATTTCAACCAAAACATCTTTGGCTTGTTTTCCGCTTATTTTTCCATTATCAACAAATTTTATAAGTTCGGCAAGATTTTCGGGTTTAACGGGTGACTCTGACGGAGATTTACCCGCATTGTTAAGTTCCCTCATTAGCTCTACAAGAAACCAGTTTGCCGATGCTTTTGGATTTCCTGAAGCCTTTGCCGTTATCTCAAAATATTCGGCTATATCCTTTTCAGCAACAAGCTGTGATGAATCAGAGAATGACAATTCATATTCGCTTTCAAATCTCTCAAGCATTGCGCTCGGAAGTTCCGGCATTTCGGACTTTGCCCGCTCAATAAATTCCGCCGTCACAACTAAGGGCTGGAGATCCGGCTCCGGAAAATAACGGTAGTCGTGTGCATCTTCTTTTGAACGCATGATCCTCGTCTTGTTATTTTTTTCATCCCAAAGTCGGGTTTCCTGATTTACACCTTCTCCCGCCTCATGTGCCTTTATCTGGCGCTCGATCTCGTATTCGATCGCCTTTTGCATAAATCGCACAGAGTTAAGATTCTTAAGCTCGACCTTGTTGTTAAACTTTTCCGTGCCGATCGTTCTGACCGAAACATTTGCTTCGCAGCGCAAATTTCCCTTTTCCATATCCGCGTCGCTTGCGCCGACCCACTGCAACACGCGGCGCACATGATTTACATAATCGTATGCCTGCCAGGAAGTTCGAAAATCCGGCTCGGTGACAATTTCTGCAAGCGGTGTACCCGCTCTATTTAGATCGACGTAGGAATATATATCAGTTTCCGGCAGGCCTTCATGAACATTCTTCCCTGCATCTTCCTCAAGATGCATCCGCGTGATTCCGATCTTAAATGGCTTCCAATCATGCGCATGTCCGCCTTCGTCACGTTCTGCTGTCATGAGGGTAAGCGTTCCATCGCTTGAAAACGGTTTATCAAACTGCGATATCTGATAGCCTTTTGGGAGATCGGGATAGAAATAGTTTTTTCGCGAGAAGATCGACGTTTCGTTTATTGTTAAACCCAGTGCAAGAGCCGCTTTCGCGCCAAATTCGACAACGCGTTCATTCAATACAGGCAGCGCACCCGGCAGCCCCAGACAAACAGGACACGTATTTGCGTTTGGTTCATCACCAAAGCTTGTCGCACAGCCGCAAAAGATCTTTGTCTCCGTCGCAAGCTGCGCATGTATTTCCATTCCGATTACCGCTTCCCAACCTTCTTTCATAAATTGTTCGTTATTTCGATCTTTATATTTTATTGAATTATAACTGCAATCGGCTCGTTAGTCATCAACGCTCTGCTCGGCAAACAAAAAGACCGAAATCGCGGTCATCCCGATTTCAGTCTTTTGTAATTTATATTCCTAATGTCGGCCTAATTGACTTTTGCGCGAACCGTATTTCTTATATCGCTCTGCCGCGATTTGATCTGATTTTGACGCGTCAATCTGCGGCTCGGCCCGAAATTTGAATTCTTTTGATCGTTATTTCGGGTCCTAAAAACACCGCGAAAATGAACACCGCCGGAATTGATCCTAACTCCGGTATTTCCATATCCTCGCCCATTGCTTCGATAAATACGGTTTCGATAATAATTTGGCGTCGAATAAGTCGCGCCAAAATACTGCTGATAATTTATAAAATCTGCCGGCTGATCGTATGAATCAGAGTAGATCACCTGATTTTCTGCTTCATACTCGAGTGCTTCACGCGCCAATCTTTCCGCGCGAAGTCGTTGAGAAAGCTCAGATAATTCCTTTCGGCTCTCGGCATTCTGCTTTTCCATTTCTTCGGGTGACGGAAAGCCAAGCTCTCGATAATTCTCGCGAAGCTCTTTCTCAGCCTGAAGCCGTTTTTGCTTAAACTTCTCCAGATCAAAGTTAGTCACGGTTTTTGTCTGGGCTATCGCTAAACCGGAAAATACAAAAACCAAACCCAAAACAAATAGCACTCGTCTTTTCATAATACACCTCTGAAAGTTCTTTAGTAAATGATACCACTTACTTTCGGATGCGATCAAAAGGAATTCGTTTGCATATTAATGCCGACGATCTGGTATTTCAACAAGTTTGTATACTTGCACTTAGTCACAAACACTATAACCCACTATAGGTCCAAAACCACATCCCAACGAATCAGCAGTAAATGTTGCCATTCCCGGGCAGCAAAACACTTGAAATGCCGAGGCACAGGTAGAATTACTTGTACAGTTAATAGACGCCAGATTCCCAGGAGCAATATTTGGTCCCGCTCCAACACAGCTCTGGGCGTGGGCAGACGCGGGAGCGACAATTGATGAAACTATCGGGAGCGCGACCATCGAAGCGAGTCCGGCCCTTCTAACCACTTCTCGTCTCGTAAGCCGATCAAAGTTTGATTCGATCTTGTCACCATTTGCGAGGAGGTTTTCTTTTTTTAATTGGTCGATCGCAAGCAAAACAAATTCATCAGTTATCCGTTGATTTAATTGTTCACCAATCTTTTTTGCGATACGGGAAATACTCGTTTTCCCATCACACATCTGTCAAGCCAGCGCAGATGTCTCGTTTAAGCAAACTGCCTTGTTCGACATCAAATCGTAAACCAAAACTTCTCCTTCGATCTCTTGAATGACGATGTCCTTGTTTCTTCCATTCCGAAACGTTTTCATCTTTGTTTTCTCCAATTTATTACTCGAAAATAATGCGAAATTAGCCGTGGTTTTCGAAAAAGGCGTTTCACTTTCCGGAAAGCGATTTGCCGTTATATGTTGTCAGGTAATGTCGTCAGTCTACGAAATATTTATATCCCTACCTACTCAAATGCAAAAACACGCCAAAAAGGAAGATTGGAGCGATTAATTTTTATTTTGGAGATTTCTGAGGCTTGTATGACGTGGACAGATGATGGTTTTTGCAAGTAACAAGAGTCGGTTCGAAAAGTGTAGCGCTGTCGTCTCGACGGCTGTCCTGAGAGCGTCTCGCTCTCAGGATCCTCTGCGACCCACGAACGTATTTGATCGTAAAAACGGCGGCAAGATGCCGCTGCGACAGCAACGGGACGGTGGCGCTACACTTTTCAGACAGCCTCAGTTTTTGAGCGCAGATTAAGGTTTAGCTTTTTGCGTTTTTTGGGTTAACGTTTCTTTAAACCAACACTCATACAAAATCAAATTATTCTGCCTTAATTAAAACCTGACACCAAGACCGATCCGTCCCTTTCTTCCGGCCGTGCGAAAACCATTTTCGAAATACTCATTGTCGAAAATATTCTCGAGAGTTCCGAAAACTACAAACCGCACCTTTTCATCAAATGCAGGATGTTCATACCGCGCCGTCAGATCGCCCTTCCTGTGTCCGTCAAAACGATATATCCGGCTAGAAAATATAGAATTACTAAAGATCGGCGCGAGATAACTACTTGTCACAAGAAGATCAAAATTGAGCGAAAGCCGCTCTCCGATCCTTTGTGTCGCAACCAACGTAAATTGATGATCGGCAATTCCAAGCGTTCTCAGAATTCCGCTTCCGGCTACCTGAGATGATCGCTGATCACTGTTTGTGTATGTATAGGAAGCGAAGATGCTCGTCGCATTTGAAAACTTCGCGTCTCCGCTAAATTCCGCACCCCGCGCGATCCCGCCTTTTGTATTGAAGTAGCCGCCAAATGGTCTTGTTGTTGAGCCAACTGCCGGCGCGGAATTTGCGTATCCGATCGTATCGATGAGTTTTGTGTAGAAATACGTCGCCGACAGCGTAACTTTATTGTTTGCAATGCTTTGATCGATCCCGCCGTCAAACGCCATCGATTTTTCGGGCTGAAGCTTGGGATCCCCGATCGCCGTAAAATCCTGCGAGAACGAACTGTAGAACGTCCCGAATCTTTCATAAAGCGACGGAACGCGGTACCCGTTTCCGGCGTGAACGCGGATCTTTGTTCCGCTTGATCTAAAATAATATGACGCGGATCCGTCAAATGTGTAAGAAGTCGGCGGGCTTTCGAGCGACAGGTTGTTGTATGGTGCGTTGTCAACGCTAAACCTCGGGGAATCGAGCGCAAAAAACTGGACACGAAATCCGCCGGCAAACTGCAGACGATCTTCAAAAAACCCGAGCAGATCCTGGACAAAGAAGGTATTGCTCGATTGATTTACATTTGTAAAAAAGTTTCCTGTCGCGCTTTGAGTAATCCCCTCATTTCCGTATTTTTCCTGTTCAAATTCATAACCAAAAGTCAGCAGATTATTTGAGGTCGTCCAGTCAAATTTCGAACTCAGAGTGTGGATCTGTCCGTCAAAAACACTCGTCTCCGTTCCGCCAAATGGCTGAAAACCGCTTCCCAAACCGCCGTTCTCATTCTCACGGGAAGTTTTCAGCCCCTGATATGAAGCCCTAAAAACAAGATTCGGACGAAGGATCTGGGTCAACGCGATCTGCCCGCTAAAGAATTTGGAATACTGATAATTATCCGGATCATTGGCATCCGAAGAAAAGTTAACACCGTTCTTTGCCTCGATGTTCTGGGTTATTCCGGGTAAGATTCCGAGCGTATCCGGACTCGAATTCAGTCGTACAAATGCGTCCGACATGAAGAGCCTCCCCGAAATACTCGTTTTTGAAAAAGGATTGTAGTCGATCCGTCCCTGAAAGTTGGTATTGTGCGCATCGTCTTCGCCATCGATCCCTTCGTTAAAAACCGTCCGCGAAACTCCCATGAGAAAGCCGAATTTACCGTTGGAAGTCCCGTCACCGATATTTCCGCTGACACGTTTTAACCCCAACCCCCCGTATTCACTATGAAGAAAACCATTCAAACCACTTTTTGGAGTAGCTGTCTGAAAATCTACGACCCCGCCGATCGCATTTGTTCCATAGATCGAACTGCCAGAACCGCGCAAAACCTCGACGCGATCGACATTCGTCAAACCAAAGTCGCTTAAAAATGGCGACGCGTCTCCGGTGATCGCGGAAGGATCACGAAAACGAATGCCGTCGATCAGGATCGCCGTGTCTTGATTTCTCAGACCGCGCGATTTTATCGTCGCCGTGCGTCCAAAGCCGCCTAATTGTTGAACTTGAAACCCCGGAACTGTCTTGAGCGCATCCGCCAGAGAAATTTCATTTCGGTCGCGGAGTTCCCGGCTGTGAATGACGCTTACCGTTTTTGAAACCTCGGAGACCGGAAGCGTGGTACCGGTAGCAACCACAACAACTTCTGCAAGCGGCGAGATCGTAACCTCGCCGTTTTTTACCGTTAAACTTGCTCTCTTATCGCCGTAAACCAACAAATAGTTTCCGTCGGAAACACCCTCAAAAGTATAATTCCCGCTTTCGTCAGTAGTCGTTTTATATTCCTGTTCTGCCGATACCAGTCTTATCTGCTGACTCCGAACGATTCGGCCATCAACGTCGAGCTTCCCGGAAACCTTAGAACCGTCCTGCGCAAAAATTCCAACCGTCAAAAAACACAATAAAAATAAACTGCCAAATAATTTCATACTTTCTCCTTCTCCGCCCAACGCGGAATTGGTTAGTTGTTAACATCTAAGCAAATGGTGAAAGTTCCCGGCTTTGTCGATCAAAGACCGATTTACGGTTGCGTGGGCAGTCGCGGAATTTCACCGCGTTCCTTTTCGCCAGTTGCTCATTTAAGTTCTAACCACATTCTTTTAAGAAAACCGGCCGAACCAATTTATTAAAATATCGTTGTCACCCTGACGTTTCTCGTCAAAGGATTTCTATCCAGCAGCACTTTCACGCCAAATACGTTTTTCACATTCGCTTCGGTCAAAACGTCGTTTGGCGTCCCATGCGCCGCGATTTTCCCGTCCTTCAATAGAAGGATCTTGTCGGCAAATTCGGAGGCCAGATTTAGATCGTGTGTTATTACGATCGCTGATGATTCGCATGTTTTTGTCCTTTCGCGGACAAGCCGAAGCATTGAAGCCTGATGCGAAATATCGAGATTGTTCGTCGGCTCATCCAAAAATAATATTCGCGCCTCGGTCGCGATTGCGCGGGCGAGCAATACTCTCTGACGTTCTCCGCCGGAAAGTTCATTCATAAGTCGGTCTTCGTATTCAGAAAGATCACAAAGTTTTAAACAATCACCTGCAGTTTGAAGGTCATTTTCCGTTTCCCAACCAAAAGAGTTTCCATGAGCAAATCTTCCGGCAAGGACAAATTCCAAAACCGTGACCGGAAACTTCGTTTCATTTTCCTGGGCGACAACGGCGATCTGCTGAGCTATTTCCCTGCGCGAAAATTCTCCGATCGGAATTTCATTTAGCGATATTGTGCCGCCGGTAACGCTTAGAGTCTGATTTAATGCGCGCAGTAAAGTCGTTTTACCGGCACCGTTTGCACCGAGGACCGCGATTATCTCTCCGGCGTTTAATGAAAAAGAAACATCGCACAGGATCTGCGATTCGCCATAATTTACTGAAATGTTTTGAACATTCAACATGCTGCTTTCCGACTTTCATCGTTTCGAAATAACTGAAAGACCAAAGGTGCTAAATAATCGATCTGCCGGTTTTTGCTCTAATCTATCAGTTTTCATCTATCAACTATTCCGAACCGCTCCTAATTCTTCCTCAACAAATAAATAAACAATGGGCACCCGATCAAAGCCGTTATCGCGCCAACAGGCAATTCTCTCGGCGATATGACAGTGCGCGCGACCGTATCCGCCAGCACCACAAAACTTGCACCAAATAACGCCGAAAACGGTAAGACATTCCGGTTGTCGCTTCCAACCGCGAGCCGTACAAGATGCGGAACTATGAGACCGACAAATCCAACTGATCCGCTTGCCGCAACACTCAACCCGACCAACCCCGACGCCGTTGCAAAGACGATCAGCCGCGTTTTTTCGATCTCAACCCCAAAATCAAACGCATCGCGCTCGCCGATCATCATCAAATTTAATGCCCGTGCCTGGGTCGCCAAAATTATTGTTCCGATCACGATCGCGATCAAAGTCAGGTAAAATCCACCCTTTGTCGCCTGCGAAAGATCTCCAAGAAGCCAAAAAGTAAAGCTCCGAAGCTTTGTTGCATCAAGAAGCGATGTAAACAAAATGATGATAGATGAAAGAAACGTTGTAACGATTACGCCGGCCAATATGAGCCGTTCGACGTTCATTCCCGCGCGCGATCTCGCCATTTGATAAACAGCAAACGTTGCCAATCCTGCACCGGCAAATGCCATGACAGGACGGGCAAATTCAAACGAGCCCAAGAAAACAAAAGCGAGCATTGTGCCTAACGCGGCACCATTCGACACCCCGAGAAGATAGGGTTCTGCCAAAGGGTTTCGCAAAAGCGCTTGCAGACTCGCACCGGCGATTGCCAAGCTCGCCCCAACGCAAGCTCCGAGAAGTATCCGCGGAAGGCGTATATCGTAAAGGATCGCCGCTTGCGATTCGCTCAAATCAAAGAACGATAGTTTTTCACTGCCGAGAAAAACTGCGACAGTGATCGAAACCGCGAGTAAAGCAATTAGGCCAATGCCGAAGCGAATACTTCTGGTCCTTGAGTTTGGCGTTTTGATTCTCACTTAAATTTTTCAGGGTGCAAAATCTTTGCGATCTGCTCGAGTGCGTCGACAATTCTCGGTGCCGGACGCGATAAAATGTCAGCGTTAATCTTAAACACTTTCCCGTTTGTAACCGCGCCCGAATTCTTAAATACTTCATTCGGCGAATCATTATCACCACTTTCCGAAAGAATAATCACTTCGGGATCGAGTGCCAATGCCTTCTCTTTGCTGATCTTCGGGTACGCAGTCACGATATCTTTTGTAACCGAAACTCCGCCCGCTTTTTCGATCAGATTCGTGAGAAAAGATTCTTCGCCGATCGTATAAAGCGACTTATCAATTTGGACAAACGTCCTTATCTTTTCGGCTTCCTTGGTTTTAAGCTCAACACCCGCAACGCGTTTTTTCAAAGCTTCGATTACGCTTTTTGCTTTATCGCTTTTTGCAAATACATAGCCAATTTTTCCGATGCTCTTATAAATATCTTCGAGCGAACGCGGACTCGTAACAAAAACGCTTATCCCTTGTTTTTGAAGAGTTTCTGTAAAAGATTCGAGTTGCGAATCTGTAGAAACAAAAACGACGTCCGGCTTTAGTGCGATAATATTTTCGATATTTGGTTTGAGCGTATCGCCGACTTTTTGGATCTTTTTTGCCTCTTCGGGATAATTACAAAACGACGTTACACCGACCAATTTTTCCCCTGCGCCGAGCGCGAAAATTATCTCTGTCAGATTCGGTGCGAGCGAGACTGCGCGATTTACCACACGGGGTAGTTTTATATCCTTCTCCAGATCGTCTTTGACCGCGCGGACTTCATTTCTAACAGGCGTGATCGGTATTTCACGTTTGCAGGATGCGAAGGAAAACAACAAAACGAAAGTGATCAGAAACAAGATCCGCATTCGCACGTACGCGCCTAAATTTTTTTCAGATAAATTTTTCAAAACAAAAAATCCCGTATCTTCTCGCAATACAAGGGTCGAGAAAACCGGGATTCTTCAATGAAACTATTTAAGGAAGATCTAAGTTTAACCAAACGTCCTATCGCGAGACATTTTTCGGCTAAAAAACCTCAGCCAGGTATCCAGACTTCGTAACTGCAGCATCTTCGCTGCAATTAACTTTACTGTGACGCGATCGTGCGAGAATTTAACTCGGCTTTCCCTGATTTCTAAAGCGTTTTAGATTAAAAAAGATCAAACTAACTTCTATTCTGGTGAACTTGGAAAGTACCACGCATTTGCTTATAAAGTCAAAAGAATTTGCGAAATGCGGTTTCTCTTGTTTTTGCATGCTAACTAAGGCTATTCTGTAGGGAAACACAGCTAGCATCGAATTGACGAAATCTACACAACCCCTATGATCAAAAAAGACAAAGTAATGGCGATAATTTTAGGAGGCGGCGCCGGCTCACGCCTATTTCCATTAACCCAGGAACGCGCAAAACCTGCAGTACCGTTGGGCGGAAAATACAGGCTTATAGATGTGCCGGTTTCAAATTGTATCAACTCCGATATCCTCGAAATCTTTGTTTTGACGCAATATAATTCCGCCTCGTTAAATCGTCATATTTCAAGAACTTATCGTTTTTCTACATTTTCATCGGGATACGTAGAAATACTTGCCGCCGAACAGCGGAGCGACAGCCCGCAATGGTTTCAGGGTACATCTGATGCGGTCAGACAGGTTTTACCTCATATCAAAGATTCAGGGGTCAACACCGTTTTGATACTTTCGGGCGATCATCTTTACCGGATGGATTATCGGGAGTTTCTCGCAAAACACTATGAAACAAATGCGGATGTAACGATCTCCGTAATTCCATGCACTGCTGCTGAGGCCCAAGGGTTTGGCTTACTAAAAACCGATGATGAGGGAAGTATCATTGAATTCAAGGAAAAACCAAAAGGCGATGAACTCGAGTCAATGCGGGTCGATACCACGCGGTTTGGTTTGAGTAAGAGCGGAGCCGAAGCTCGACCATTTTTAGCATCAATGGGGATCTATGTGTTCGATTACACAAGACTTGTCGAACTCCTCAATGAAGACGAAACACGTGTGGATTTTGGGCGCGAAGTCATTCCTGCGTCGATCAAAACACTAAACGTTCAGGCCCATTTATTCCAGGATTATTGGGAAGATATTGGAACGATCAAGGCATTTTATGACGCAAATCTTGATCTTACGTCGCCGCTCCCAAAGTTTAATTTTTTTAATACCGAAGCACCGATTTATACGCGCAGCCGTTATTTGCCGCCGTCGAAAATTCAAAACTCGAATATCGAAAATACTTTGATCAGCGAAGGCTGTATTATCGATGGTATCGAATCTAAAAATTCAATAATCGGATTAAGAAGCAGAATCGCTGCGGGTTCGAAAATTGATAATTCGATTGTAATGGGCGCGGATTTTTATGAATCGATCGAAGAAATCGAGCAGAATCTCCAAACAAAAACCCCGCATCTTGGGATCGGTTCAAATACGGTTATTCGAAAAGCGATCGTTGATAAGAATGTTCGGATTGGGAACAACGTAAAGCTAATAAATGAACGAAATATAACAAACGAAGACGGCGAAGTTTATTGTATTCGGGACGGCATAATTTTGATTCCGAAGAACGCGATAATCCCGGATGGAACGGTTATCTAAACCCTGTGGGTCCATAGCCCAGGCGTGAGCACGGGCTTCCGCAGTCAGCATATATTGGTCATTCTCAGCAGGCTCCACTGGCAGCCTTCCCTTCTATCTCCGTCGATGATTACGAAAGCCCTTCCTAACGGGCGGGCTACGGACACCAATAGAACGACTGAAGCCTTTCCCAACGGACGGGCTACGGACAGCGATAGAATTCTTTCCGGCTTTCCGATCCGCGATCCTAATTTTCCTTTTTCAAGTTGCTTTCACCGATCACATAGCTGTCACGTGATTTTACCGCTACCTTCTCTCGTGCGACGCGCACCTTGATACTTCGGCGTTTTTTCGTTTTATCGTCCGTATTTGGATAATAACCAAGACTGTAAAATTCGCGCAGTTCGCTCGCGATCTGCGAAAAAGCGTAGGTCAGGCGCCCGATGTCGTTTGCCTCGTATAAGCGCCCGCCGGTTCTCAGAGCCATCTCGTCCAGATACTCGGCAGCTTTCTTGTATTCTTCGACCGAAGTTCCTGAACCCGGCATCGATCTCGTTGGTTTTCCTGTACCGATCGTTCCCGTCGGGATCGGAAATGGAAGCGGATTGGATGTCCCTGTCGGGATGCCGCCCCCTCCGATCTGAGGCGTAGTTTGAGTGCTGGTGTCTTTTATTATAACTCTTCCCTCTTCCATCGCTTTTACGTCCGCATAAGTGTCGTATTTGATCGGATAAACAAGCGCATCAAATTCGAGCAAAGCATTGAGATTATCGCGATCGTGAACGCGTCTCGAGGTAGTATCGACCCCATCGGTAAAAAGTACGATCGCCTTCCGTCCCGTAATTTGGCTAAACCTCCTATTTATAACAAAATCCACGGCTTCATAGAGGCTCGTCCCGGAACCGATCCGTGTTCGAATAATTGCCTGCTCGAGCTGTTTGCGATCGCTTGTCGGTTCACTTAATACATTAATCTCGCCATCAAACGAAACGATCATAACTTTGTCATTCGGACGAAGCTGGGTAATAAATGAAAGTGCAGCTTGCTGAATTTCGTTGATCTTAAAAACGGTCGAATAACTCATATCCAGAACAAGTGCAACGGTAAACGGGCTATTTTCGTTTGAAAAATGCTCAATATCCTGCTCCGCTTTATCTTCAAAAACCGTAAAATCTTCCTTTTTCAAGCCTCCGAGAAATCTTCCCTGGCGGTCTAAAACTCTTACCGGGATCGTTACCAAACTTGTATCGATCGTTAAGACATCGTCATCCGATTCAATGGTTTCATCTGCCTTAACATTTGAAAATTCCGGTTTTCGCAGAGTTTTCGGGGGATCCTCTGCGGGGCGCTTATTAACTTTTTTATTTTGCGAGGCGGTTTCGCGATTCGATTGAGAAAACATCGCAGAAGCCGACAGACCCAAAACCAACGCGATCAAAACGAGTTTGAGAGTAATTTTCATTTTCATTGGCTTTGCTCCGCGTTCAGAATTCCGTTTTACCAGTATAGAAAAAAAGTACCAAAAAGACGACAGTTTCTGCGAAACGTAATTCGCAACCACCATCGCCTTTAAAAACGGCACTCACTAATCCGACTTTTGACCCGAACTTACTTTCCGTTACTTCCTACGATATAGCTTCTCTTAGTTCTGACAACCAGATCCGGACGCTTGACGCGAACCTTTATCTGCTTTCGTTCGCCCGCTTCACCAGAATCAACAGGGTAATACCCGAGTGAGTATTGCCTTCGGAGTTCTTCCGCTATACTGCGAAAGGCAGAATCCAAATTCACGATCGTATCGGCTTCGAAGATCCTTCCGCCGCTATAAGATGCAAGCTCTGTCAGATATTCCTTTCCTCGTTGATATTCCTCCGCAGATGTTCCGGCTCCGGTCGCCCCGCCGACGCGGACATTGCCGCCGCTGATAACGCCGCCAAGAATGTCTATCAAAATATTTCCCGTTCTAACCGGTCTCGGCTGCGAGCGCCCGGGATTTCGACCTCCGCCGGCAAAGCCGCTGTAAGTGTCATATCTGATCGGATAGAAAAGCGCATCGACTTCCTCAACGAGGCGAAGCGTACTTTCATAATTTGAAAATCTCGATGTCGTATCGACTCCATCCGTAAATAGGACGACCGCTTTTCTTCCCGTAACGTTACTGAGCTGCGTGCTGATCGTATTGTTTACCGCATCGTAAAGACTTGTTCCGCTGCCAAAACGCGCTTGCCGGATTGCATTTTCAAGCCGGTAACGATCATTTGTCGGCGTAGTGAGTACGCGGTATTTTTCGTCAAAGGAAACAACCATTACCTTGTCGTTTGGCCGCAATTGATTAACAAAGGAAATTGCCGCATTTTGGATCTCATCGATCTTATATTGAGTTGAAGGACTTACGTCCATCAAAAGCACGACGGTAAATGGTGATTCAACCGAGGCAAAGACTTCTACCTTTTGCTCTATGCCGTTCTCAAAGATCTGAAACTCCCGCTGTTGGACACCCGCGACAAATCTTCCGTTCCGGTCGAGAACGGAAACAGGAAGCGTTACAAAATTTGTTTCAATCTTAATAACGTCGTCATCATCTTCGACAACAAGCGGCGGCGGCGGCGGAACATATATTGAAGGTGATTTGCTGTTGCTGCCGTTTGTCAGTACCGGCGGCTGAGAGGAATTATTTTCTGAAGAAGTATCGTTTTTCAGTTCGGGAGGTGCTTTAGAAACCTGCGTAGTGTCTACAACTCTTGGACGAGTCTTTCTCCCGGTTTGAGCAAACACAGAAAGACCCAATAAGCTAAGAAACATCAAAGCCACGGCTATCTTTTTCATTTTCATCTCCAAATTTGTCTAATCAGCCAATTCAACCGGGGAAAGTTTGCGGTACTGTGATTAATCGAGTCATCTATAGGATGCCTCTAAAAATGCTATTTGAAATGTGGATTCCGAATTTAGGTTAAAGCGCAAACCGCTATCATTTTTTGCCACGTTATCTGCTGCCGGAAATTATTTCGAAACTGCGACATGACGAATGGTCTCGATTCCAAATTACCGGGAAACAATCGATTCGCACAAAAGCCCGCTATACGCCTACAAAATATCGGATCAGTCCTAGCAAACCGCCACCAATAACAACCCATAATACATCTACTTTGAATTTCAATAATACCAGGAATGAAATACCGCCGAGAATAAGTGCGAACCAATTAACGAGATCATCTTGAAAAACCACAGCCAAACCGAAAACAACGGCGAGATTAAGTATAACCCCGACTACGGCAGCCGTAACTCCGGACAATGCGGCTTTCAAATGTGAATTGTTCTTGAGCTTTTCGATCATTGGCGCAAACGCAAAAATAAAAAAGAAACATGGTACGAAAGTAGCGAAAGTTGTTAATAATGCTGTCAAAACGGCAGAAAACGTCTGATCAAGACTTCCTGGATCGTTCCAACCTGCCATAAAACCGACAAATTGAAGAACCATTATAAGCGGCCCGGGCGTGGTCTCAGCCAGACCAAATCCGTCAATCGCCTGCTGTGCTGTAAGCCAACCATATGAGTTGACAGCGATTTGATTTACATAAGCCAATACGGCGTAGGCACCGCCAAAGGTGACGAATGCTGCCTGGGTGAAAAATAAATAGATCTTCATCTGCAGGCTTTTCGATCCAAGAGTAAAAAGCAGGACAAGGAACGGAACAAGCCACACTGAAAAGCTGACGCAGAAGACCTTTATAAAATGTAGTCGGGAGTTGGCTTCCGGATGAGTTTGCAGCTCGAGTTCTTTCGTGATCGTTAATTCTGAATTTTTGGTTTGGACGAATAAATACCCTAGGACCCCGGCACCAAGTATGATCAATGGGAACGGAATATGCAGAAAATAGATCGATACAAATGCGATACCCGCTATCGCAATGTGCCAATTTGTTCTAAATGCCTTTTTTCCGATCCTAATAACGGCATCGGCCACAATTGCTACGACTACCGCTTTTACACCATCTAAAACTGCCGAAATTTCGCCTATATCGCCAAATCTTGCATAAAGGTAGGAAATTATCAGCAGTATAAAAATGGAAGGAATAACAAAAAAAGCGCCGGCCGCAATTCCGCCTCTTGTTCCATGAAGAAGCCAGCCGTTATAGATAGCCAATTGCTGAGCCTCGGGTCCGGGAAGCAGCATGCAGAAATT
>JBGTEI010000678.1:0-2914 GCA_041747875.1 Pyrinomonadaceae bacterium
CGGATTTGCAGACATTCCAAATTCAAGTGTTCCTCCGTTTTGAATATCCGAGTGCGAGAAAAAGGATTTTCGGTGCGGTTTACCGTTGAGAGTGACAGATCTAATATAAGGTCGGAACGCAGACGACCCGCCTGTAACGGATGTGGAAACATCCGAAGAACCGCTATCTACTTTTATCGTAAAGGTCTTTCCATTCTCAAGATGTATCTTCGCTTCCTTAAACAATGGAGAACCGATCGTATAAACGGGAACCGATGGGTTTACCTGATAAAAGCCAAGAGCGGAAAGAATATACCAGGCAGACATTTGTCCGCAGTCTTCATTTCCGATCAGGCCATCGGGCTCAGGTTTATAAAATTCGTCCGTGATGCGGCGTACCAGATCCTGAGTTTTCCATGGCTGACCGGCGTAGTTGTAAAGATAAGCGATATGATGAGAGGGCTCATTGCCGTGTGCGTATTGACCGATCAGGCCCGTAATATCGGGCTGATCGCGTCCAACGAGTTGATCGTCGGTCGAGAAAAGTGCGTCGAGTTTTTTTGTGAAATTCTCTTTTCCGCCGTACAGCGATATCAGTCCGGAAACGTCGTGCGGAACAAAAAACGAATAGACCCACGAATTTCCCTCGGTAAAGTGAAACGTTACTTCGTTCGGAGCGAACGGCGAGATCCAATTCCCGTTCTGTTTCGGGCGCATAAAGCCGGTTTGTTTGTCGAAGAGATTTTTGTAGAATTGCGAGCGTTTGAGATGTTTTTCGATGTCTGCTTGTTTCCAATTGAGATATTTGGTGTCGTGTCCAAACGTAATTTGGCGTGTTCGCTTCGTTAATGCTGCTTCCTTTTTTTCTTTCAAGATCTTCGCCATCACCGCAATACAATAATCGTTATAAGCATATTCAAGCGTTTTTGAAACCGATTCCTGCTCGTCTTCCATCGAAATGTAGCCTCGTTTCCGGTAGAAATCCAAACCGCGAAAATCGAGTTCCGACGAATGTTTCGCCGCTTCGTAAGCTTTCTCGTAATCAAAACCTTTGATTCCCTTTGCCATCGCATCCGCAATTACGGAAACCGCGTGATACCCGATCATCGTGTCGGTTTCATTTGCCGCAAGTTCCCAAACGGGGAGTTTTCCGCCTTGTTCATATTGGCGGATAAATGTGTTTATAAAATCGGCGGTTCGTTTTTCGTCAATGATCGTATAGAGCGGATGAGTGGCTCGGAACGTGTCCCAGAGGGAGAAGATAGTGTAATTCGAGTCCGTAGCCTGACCGTGAGGGAGGGCTTCCGTGGTCGTATCCGGACGCTGATCTATATAGGATGATTTTGCTCCTTTGCTTCTGCGCGGGTCGGCTACATCATTGGGGGAGCCCTTGCTAACGCGCGGGCTACTGACACGCGGGCTACTGACACGCGGGCTACTGACATTGATCTCGTGAACCTTCTTGTCTAATCCGAGATATTTTCCGTCGACGTCTTGAAAGACATTTGGCGCGATCATCGTGTGGTAAAGCGCGCTATAGAAGTTTGTCATCTGCGCATCGGTTCCGCCCGAAACTTCGATCTTTGATAGTTCTTTATTCCAGTCTTCTCTTGCTTCATCTTTAACTCTTTCAAAATCCCAATCGCTGAGTTCTGCTTCCAGATTTTTTCTTGCGCCTTCGACGCTGACAGGGGAAAGCGCGACTTTTATCAGAATCGAATTGGAGGTTAAAGATTTAAAAAGAAAAGCCGCTTTTTCTCTGCTCCGGGGATTGTTCTTTTCTTTTATAGTTTTCCCATCTTTTTTATTTTGAAAGTTAACAGAATCAAAAGGCGCGGAAAATTCTGCGGCAAAATAGATGATCTGATCTTTTGCCCAGGATCTCGAACGCCGAAAACCTTCGATCCTTCTGTTGTCAATGATCCTCAGCGACGAATCCAAAACCTCATCGCGCCATTTCAGATCCAGGGTAATTCGTTTGTCATTACTGTTTTCAGAAAAGGTATAGCGGTGCAGCCCGACGCGTTTTGTCACAGTCATTTCGGCCGTAATATTTTCATCTTCAAGATGCACCGCATAATATCCGGGCTGGGCGCTTTCGTTTTCGTGAGAGAATTTTGAGGCATAGCCGTTCTTTGTATCTTCCGGCTTTGGTTCAAACAGGTCTTTTTCCGAAACATACGGCGAAAACAATATGTCGCAGTAATCCGGGATCCCTGTACCGCTTAAATGTGTGTGCGAAAATCCATATATCACATCATCGGAATAATGATAGCCGCCCGAACCATCCCAATTATCGACCCTCGTATCCGGTGATAACTGGACGAATCCAAATGGAACGGTCGCCCCCGGAAACGTGTGTCCGTGACCGCCGGTGCCGATAAACGGATCGACGTACTTTGCGTTATCCTTTTGAGCTACTAAGGAAGTAGTCAAAAGAATCAATACGCTGATGAAAAACAGAGTTGACCTGAGATGATTTTTCATAATTATGTCGAATCGGAGTCGCCTGCCGTATTCGTCGGAACGCAGGCGACCCGCCTGCAATGAATGCAGCGCACGAAAACTTCTGTGATGATCTATATTCTATTCGAAGAATTGGAAAGGTGGAAATTTTCTTGCGAGACACAGAGAGACCGAGAACTTTTTCGCCCTTTCGGACTCATTGCCTGCGGGGGCGCAGGCGTTCCGACGGGAAACCACGGGTAGTTTTGGCATCAGAGAAGTTTTAGCAGATCGATAAGATCATCCGGCATCGGCTGGATCAATTGCAGTTTTTCCTTTGTCACCGGATGGGTAAATGAAAGTTTTTCGGCATGTAGATAAAAACGGTTAAGATCCTTGATCGCTTTTCGCAATTGGGCATCCGGTATGGTCTTATCGCGGCCGTCGTTGTATAGTTCGTCGCCGACGATCGGGTGCTTAATATGTGAAA
>JBGTEI010000679.1:0-2347 GCA_041747875.1 Pyrinomonadaceae bacterium
CGCCGCGATTCGCAGTAATAGTCCTCCAGCCCTCGCGATTCGCAAGTTCTTTTACGTCTGCTTCGCTCAGGTTTGTATTTACGGCAATATGCGTTGCGCTGAATCTTGGTGAAAAATCGGTCGAAACAAACTTCGCTTCAAACTCTTCGGTCGGCGTCGACAAGTCAAAATCGGTTTCAGATGGGAATCCTTCGCCCGGGACAAGTACCGTATTTATCGGAGTTACTTCAATGGCGGTTCCTTTTCCGTCGCCGGCTACTACTAAAAATGAATTCGGACTCGGCGGAAATGGGAAGACATAGCCATTCCAAATTTCCGCGATCAAATTCGCGACCTTTATCGGATCATTTACTCCGATCGAAACATGGTTGATCATAATTATAAGTGCTCCTAAATATTAAAATTTATACAAGCAAATGTTTGCTGCATATAAACGCGCACTCATTGGCAAATAAGTATCAACCGATCAGGTTTCTCCGCAAACTTTAAACAAAAAAGAGGTGTGACCCCTTATGTCGACACCTCTTTTTGCGCGGAGACAAATTGTTTCGGCGACTGCGTAGGATCAAGCCGATCAGCGCAAACACTAAATATCAGGTTCGATAACGCCGTCGAGGTTTTACCGACGCGATGTGAAGCACTAAATAGCTTTCATGCAAAATTTTACGAAGCGTTCAGTGATCTGACGAATTAATAAACCCGTGGATCTCCTTCCGTATCTTCGTCTTCAACTTCTTCCGCGCTCAAAACTTTGCCGTCTTCGGGATCGATCTCAACCTCAAACTTTTTCCCGTCTTTTTTCTTAATGATAAAAATATAAGCCGTTATCTTGCCGTCGTCATCTTCCAGCGAATATTCTTCCTCAACTTTTCCTTCGATTCTCTTAAGCGCATTTTTTCGTGCCTGCTCAAGCGTAACCTTTGTCACATTTACAGTGATCGGGCTGGCATCAGTATATGCAGGATTTGCAACGGTCCCGCTCACAAATCCGACCGATAAAACTACTTCGAAAATAACCAACGCGTATCTTTTCATTATCTAAACGTCCTCGACAATATTCATATAACTACGGAAACGGCGTTCCGACCATAGTCCGTAAGGTACGAAGCTATTTTTATTGCTTAACGCGAGATTATGAAATTTTAGATAAACGCACAATAAATTTTATTGTGGATCATTCAGACAGGCTATGGTTTTGGGAGGGAAACTACAAACGAGGTCTCATCCCGGTCAGAGCTTTTTAGTTTCAAGCTTCCATCGTGGACTTTTGATATCCACGTTCCGATCGAAAGCCCAAGTCCGGCGCCTGTTCCTAATTGATAATCATTATTACGCGAGCGAACCTTATCTGCACGATAGAATCGGTCAAAAACGCTTCCTTGTTCATTTTCGGGAATAAAAGAACCGGAATTAGAAACAGTGATCTCATAATCGGTAGCGGTTTCGGTACAGGACATTGAAATATGTCCTCCATCATTTGAATACTTGATCGCATTGTCCAGAAGAATAATCAGAAGCCGCCGGATCAACGATTCGTCTCCGTGAAACAAAAGACTTTCGTCAGCATCGACGATGAAATTCAATTGCTTGCTTTGGACCAAAGTTCTTAAAGATCGCGCGGTTTCGGTGACGATCTCATCCAGGTAAAACGAGGAGGAATTTAGTCGATATTGTTCGGCATCGGCGCGTGCCAGCGTAAGCAGATCTTCAACGATATGAGAGAGCCTTACGCCTTCCTGCCGGATCACTTCGAGCGATTCGCGATATTCATCTTCCGATCGTTCATCTTTTTGCAGCGAAACCTCGGCCTCGCCGCGCATTATCGCAAGCGGCGTTCGAAATTCGTGGGAAGCATCAGCCATAAAGCGCTTTTGCAATTCAAAAGAAGCTTCGAGACGTGTGAGCATTTTGTTAAATATCGCGGCGAGTTGATCGAGTTCGTCATTGTGTTGATTATCAGGGAGACGTTCGTTCAGATTTTGGGAGGTAATGAATGAAACTTTCTCTCCCATCCTGCGAACGGGTTCGAGACTTTTTCTCGCCAGATAATATCCGCCGATCGAGGAAAAGATCAGCGCAAATGGAATACCGGCAAATAATATCAGCCGTATGTTTGATAATAGCGCAGATTGAATCGTGAGCGGACGCATCGTACCGACATTGTATTCATGAGTTTTGATCTTAGGTTTTTCGCTATAGAATCTGACGGCTGTCTTGTCCCGGGTAATAAAAGTGGAGAAAGAAGTCTGAACTGAAAATCCTTTCTTAAGCAACGATTTTGGTATCTCTTCGGTCGAAATATTAAAAGATGGGAATTGCAGTTTTGGATCTCCGATCAAGCGAGGGC
>JBGTEI010000680.1:0-6602 GCA_041747875.1 Pyrinomonadaceae bacterium
ACCAGTAAGAAATTGATCAAGCGATTCATTAATGCTTGTCAGTCTTCTTATTCGCGTCATGTCACGTGACCTTATGACATCAAATGCATTCCCATAACGACTCTCTTCTTGCTGACTCGTTATTTGGAATAAGTGCTTTTCAGTTTTTATCAACTCTCCTAACCAGTGCTCTAGGTATTTATTTTGGCTCTCCCATGAAGTTATTATGAATGGCTCGTCCTCTGATGAATAAACAATTGGTATAAGTTTCTTTAGGAATGGTTGTCGAAGCGTATCATTCTTAATGAGTTCGGTAACTTCAAACAAGCAATCCTCAGACCTTAGAAAGGAATCGCTCAAAAACGTTATAACCGTATCTGCTTCTCTAATTCTCTCCATAAATGGAGTCAATAAGTCGGTAGGTCTGATCTCACCTGTGTCAATCAGTAATTCTACATTGAACGTCGAAACGATGTATTCGACTAATACGTCGACTTCTTGACGATTTTCGTGGCAGTAAGAGATAAAGAGCTTTTTCATAATGTTCTATTTAATCGGTGTCTTTCTGCAATGATATAGAATGTTAATATCACATATAATAATTACCATTTCTCTGTCAACATAGTTTTATTCTCTAGAATAAGTAATCACGACCTCGTCCATATAAGTAGGTTTCTAATGCTGCTCCTTCGTCCCATCAGGCACATTCCCATGATAAATCTCGCTTCCCGTTGCTTTAAACTCCGCAGCCTTTTCAGCCATTCCGACCGCAAATGCTTTTTCGGCTTCGACGTTTTGTTCTTTCGCGTATTCGCGGACTTCCTGTGTGATCTTCATCGAGCAGAAATGCGGGCCGCACATTGAACAGAAGTGGGCGAGTTTTGCGCCTTCTGCCGGAAGCGTTTCATCGTGGAATTCTTTGGCGATGATCGGATCGAGGGCGAGGTTAAATTGGTCTTCCCATCGGAATTCAAACCGCGCTTTAGAAACGGCATTGTCGCGGATCTGCGCCGATGGATGTCCTTTTGCCAGATCTGCTGCGTGTGCTGCTAATTTATAAGTAATCACGCCGTCTTTCACATCTTTTTTCGGTAAGCCAAAATATGCTTTTACACAACATAGCAAAGCGTCGCCGTACCAACCGATCACCACTGCTCAGATGCCTTCTCGTTTAGGTAAGCGATTTCCGTATTGACATGATGGTTCCCTTAAATCTCATCAATAATATGAAGCGTTTCAAGGTGTTTTTCAACCGTTTCAATGATTTCTTTGTTTAGGAATAAATGACTCTTTTCCTTGCTCCAAATTTCCATGAATTTTTCTACCGTTTCTTTTGCCGTATCGAGAACTAACTTTTGAGGCACCAACGCTTTGTCAGCAAGATCGGCAAGCTCACTAAAATTAAAATCGACCATTTTGTTTGTTCGAGAAAATTTTAACGCAGCCGTTTTATTTTGAATATAGGGAATTGTCGAAAGCAGGTCGTAAGCGGGAGATAAACTCGGTCGATGTTTATCACGATATGTTAATGACCAGTTTTTTAGGTGCATATCTTCGTTTCCGATCAATGTGGAAAATACCAGTCTCCTTATAAACTCCTCCAGATCAGAGATATCCGATTCTATTCCAATTACATATGCGATATTTCGATAACTCTTTTTTCCGTATTTATCATCTGGTCGTAAATTGAAAACTTGCGCGAAATCTTCGATGTGAACGGCTTCGTTGTTGGCACGATCGAATCGCTTGATTACGAAAGCCCGTTCATCTCTCAACCGTCCAAGACCGTCTGGAATTCCGTGAATTTCGCGTACATCAACTAGCTGTATCTCTGGAATATCTATACCAATCATCCCGGCGATGGTCATAAATGAGAATTCGTTTTCCGGAACTGCTTCAAACCGATCTGAGGGCAACTTAACGATCCATTCTCCTCCAACGCCCTTCGCCGGAAAGGTCAATCGATCCTCACTGCGAATTGCCGAGAACTTTAGCTGAACACCTGCTAACGAAAATCGGAGAACCTCATTCGTTTTTTCTCCTCCGCCACTATTTTCCTCAATTATCGTGGGCAATGCATCGCCTTCTGCGGGAATTACCCTTATTGCACCCGGCAAATCTTCTCCCAATCCCCAAAGAAGGTGAAATTCTCTGGCTGGCTTTACGTTCATTTTTCGAGCAAGAAATTCTCGCAGCGGCCCTTCCGGCAGTAAATTTGAGAAAAACGGATGTAAATCGGGCCCGGTTGCTCGAAAATTAGTTATTAATTCACCATGGTAATTCTTAAACGACAGACTTAGTGTATCCCGATCCGGATTCTGCACATACTCATCGTTAAAGGCAAGAATTGACCTATCGCCGGGTATTAGGGTGATTGACCCGATCGATTTATTATGGAGTTGGACATCCAATAAATTCATATCAATCATCCTCGCTAAACGAGTATTTCGGTTTGTCCTGTCCTTGAACGTATTCAACTTTTTGAACCAAAGAGTAACGGAAGTCTTTTAGCTGATCAGTTAGTTTCTTGAGTGCCTCTTGGGTTTTTGGACTATATTCTTCAAATTCTGTTAGCCCGGCGGGACGCAATATGGGGGATAAGAGTTTAACTAACTGTTTGAGGTCGGCGGGATCATATTGCAGTTCTTTTAGGCGATTTAAATTGTATTCGAGGTCAGCGATTCCACTGCTTTGCATTATCCTGGCGTTCGTTGGCAGCTTATTCAAATTGCCGTTGGCATCTGAAATCGTCTTTAATGCCTGTTGAGTCTGATCTCCGCGGGATTTCTGAAGGGATTCGACTTCGCTTTTGACTGATGATAAAAGACTCTTGGGTATCAGTTTAACTTCATAACCCAATCCTCTGGCGATTTGTTCCAAACTAGAAAGTTGAATGTCAACAGCCCCACTTTCTATTTTCGATATATGACTCTGTGGGATCCCAACGCGTCGGCTCAGTTCGGTCTGGCTAATTCCCTCTGCTTCGCGGCTTTTCCGTAATTCTGCAATTATATTGGCTACTCTCATGATATATATAATATCATATAATAACCACAAGTCTATATAATCTTATATATAATTCGATTTTCTCAAAACCAGTAAATTATATGTGAGCACATATAATAAGGATTGAACTATATGCGCTGATGGATATCGCAATAAAGTCCGATATCCACCAAAGAAGCCAGTCCCGTTTAATGACGACAACGGTACTATTTATAAAAAATATAGCTAGTTAATAAATCGGTGAACGTCTCCAATTACCAAAACAATTTCAATACAAGTTCGCAAAAAAGGCTACAAAGGCGAATTACGCTAAACCATCACTCGGTTACTAGTGATCAATATCTTTACCCTCATGTTTCCCTTGATAGATCTCACTCCCTTTCTCGGTAAATTCCTTCGCCTTCTCGGACATACCGACAGCCAGCGCCTTTTCTTCTGCTACGCCCTGTTCTTTCGCATATTCACGTACATCCTGGGTGATCTTCATCGAGCAGAAATGAGGTCCGCACATTGAGCAGAAATGAGCGAGTTTTGCGCCTTCGGCCGGAAGCGTTTCGTCGTGGAATTCTTTGGCGACGATCGGGTCGAGGGCGAGATTGAACTGGTCTTCCCAGCGGAATTCAAAACGTGCTTTTGAAACTGCATTGTCGCGGATCTGTGCCGAAGGATGTCCTTTTGCAAGATCTGCCGCGTGCGCCGCAAGTTTGTAGGTGATCACGCCGTCTTTTACGTCTTTTTTGTTTGGCAGACCGAGGTGTTCTTTTGGCGTAACGTAGCAAAGCATCGCCGTTCCGTACCAGCCGATCATTGCCGCGCCGATAGCGGAAGTGATGTGATCAAAACCGGGAGCGATGTCGGTCGTCAGCGGTCCAAGCGTATAAAAAGGTGCTTCACCGCAGACTCCGAGCTGCTTGTCCATATTCTCTTTGATCAAATGCATCGGAACGTGTCCGGGACCCTCGATCATCGTTTGGCAGTCCATTTCCCAGGCGATCTTTGTCAGCTCGCCAAGAGTATCGAGCTCGGCAAACTGCGCTTCATCATTTGCGTCAGCGATCGAACCCGGGCGCAATCCGTCGCCAAGGCTAAAGGCCACATCATAAGTCTGCATGATCTCGCAGATCTCTCGAAAACGGGTGTAAAGAAAACTTTCTTCGTGATGCGCGAGACACCATTTTGCCATTATCGAACCGCCGCGCGAGACGATCCCGGTTGTCCGTTTTGCCGTCATCGGAATATATGGAAGACGAACTCCGGCGTGGATCGTAAAGTAGTCTACGCCCTGCTCGGCTTGCTCAATGAGCGTGTCGCGGTAAATTTCCCACGTCAGATCTTCCGCCTTTCCGTTTACTTTCTCGAGTGCCTGATAGATCGGAACCGTCCCGATCGGCACCGGTGAATTTCTCAGGATCCATTCGCGCGTGGCGTGAATATTTTTTCCGGTCGAAAGATCCATCACCGTATCCGCGCCCCAAAGCGTTGACCAGCGCATTTTTTCCACTTCTTCTTCGATCGAAGAAGTGATCGCCGAATTCCCGATATTGGCGTTTATTTTTACAAGGAAATTGCGCCCGATCGCCATCGGTTCGGATTCGGGGTGATTGATATTGTTAGGAATGATCGCCCGTCCGCGGGCTACTTCGTCGCGGACAAATTCCGGCGTGACAAACTTCGGGATCGCCGCGCCGAATGATTCGCCTTTGTGCTGATGATAAAGAGACGAACGGTCGTCAACCTGTTCCTGCGCGAGAGTTTCGTATGCGATCTTCCGTCCGAGGTTTTCGCGGATCGCCACATATTCCATCTCAGGCGTAATAATTCCCTTCCGCGCATAATGCATCTGCGTTACGTTCATCCCGCTTTTTGCGCGAAGCGGTGCGCGTTTTAATCCCGGAAATTCTTCGAGGTTGCCTTTGCGGGGCGCGGAGCCGTTACTTACGTGCGGGCTACTGACACGGGCGAATTCTTCCGCGCCTTTTGTCAAATATCCGTTATCCTGCGGCAGGATCTCGCGACCTTCGTATTCTTCTGCATCGCCGCGTCCGATGATCCAGTCCCGTCTGAGCGCCGGTAATCCTTCGCGGACATCGCATTTAACGCTTTCATCGGTATAAACGCCGCTCGTGTCATAAACGCGAACCGGCGCATTTACCTCAAGCTCGTCGTCCATATTCCGCGTCGGACTCAAAGCGATCTCGCGAAAAGGAACGTTCAATTCTACCTTTGCATCATTGCGGGTATCGCCGTTTGTTGTAACGTAAATTTTGGTTGAAGCCGGAAATTTTATTTCGTCGGTGGTTGGTTCTTCTACCCGGTCGCTCACGCTTCCGGTTCTGACTTTTTCGTTCATCGTTTTTCTCCCTTCGTCGGTATTATCCGCATCAGGTTTAAAGGATAATGTCCGTATCAGACAAATCTCAGCCGCTCGTGCGGCTCTCCTGAAAACTTTTGCATAGAAGGATTTTAACAATCGAACGCCCGAAATGCGAACCTTGGGACGCGTGTCTTTCTTGGCAGAAACGCGACCGTGAGGAAGCTTGCGTCTCGGCATTCTATAGATCATACCTTGAGATGATTGCGCTTGGCACGCTGCCTAACGGTCGCGTTTCTGCCTTGAAACCCAACGAAGTTTTATCCAAACACCCGGATTTATGCTATAAACACTAAAAGACCCATCAATCACTTAGGACTTACTATAAGGACCCGATAATGAAAAAATATCTGCTGACAGTTACCACTATCGTCGCCGTTTTATTCACTTCGCTAGTAGTTTGGACTCCTACAAAATCCGCCAAATCTAAAAACGACGTCGCCGATCTTGCATTGATGCTTCCGGATACCGATGTCATCGTCGCGCTAGATATGAATACGACGCTCAATGTTGTTGGCCCGGATCTGCTAAATCACGATGATGCAAAGCTCGCGAATCTACGAAAGCTGATGAAATCGCTCGAGAATACTATCGGTATCGATCCGTATGAGATCAAGCAGATCGTGGCCGGAATAAAACTTCCGGCGCTGAACGCAAAAGATTTTTTTGACGATGCCGATTTTACGGTTATTTTCCGGACCGCAAATTCAAACGATGCGCTGCTCGAAAGCTGGAGTAAGAAGATGGATCTGATCCAAGCCTTTGAAGCGGAAAGAAAGCCGACCGAAGCCTATATCGATGAATTTAAGAAATTTAGATATTACGAGATCGATAAAGATGAAAAGGTAAAACTGGAGACGCTGCAGAAAGATTTTGACGAGATCCTGAAGAAAGCAAATACGCTGAAAGACCTGCTTAACAAACAGACCGGAGCTGCAAAAGCTACTAAGATCTTTAAGGATTCGGTTAAGAGCAACAATTCTTTGATCGACCTGGTCAACCGCACGCAGTCAGTATTAAAGACAAATACCGATGTCAAAGCTTTTCACAACAGCACTATAAAACTCCAAAACCGTTGGACCGAAGTCACGCTTGATGACGCTCAAAAAACTTCAAAATTTGCACAAATCTTGAGAGAGGCAAAGGTGATCTATCCGGACTTTAAACGCAAAACCGAAGAGGTAGCAAAGGTCAATGCGGTGATCGATGTCTCGGATTATGAATTCTATGAGGTGACACTTACGCC
>JBGTEI010000681.1:0-3436 GCA_041747875.1 Pyrinomonadaceae bacterium
ATTGAAGACGAAACGGATTCGCGGTTTGTTAAATGGCTTAAAAAACGCTACGCGCCGATTCTGAGTTGGACGCTCCGCAATCCGGTGAAGATCATTTCCGTGTCTGCCGTTTTACTTCTCATTTCCCTAATGATGTTTGCATTTATGGGGCGCGAATTTCTGCCGCCGTTTAATGAAGGAACTTTGAATATAAATGCAAATATGCCCCCCGGCACATCGCTTAAGGAATCGAACCGGATCGGCAATGTGATCGAAACCGTTCTTCACGATATTCCCGAAGTCGTTTCTACGACGCGGCGGACAGGGCGAGCGGAACTTGACGAACACGCGGCGGGTGTCAATACCAGCGAGATCGAGGTCGTCACAAAAGAAGGTAACCGTTCACACGCCGAGTTTATGGAAGAAGTGCGTCAGCGTCTCGCCCAAATTCCCGGCGTTGAGGCGGAGGTAGGTCAGCCAATTTCACACCGAATTGACCACCTTCTTTCGGGAACAAGAGCACAGATCGCCATCAAACTATTCGGACCGGATTTGGCAACTCTTCGAAATAAAGCGGGCGAGATTCGTGAAGAAATGTCAAAAATCGACGGCATCGTTGATTTGATAGTTGAGCCGCAAGTCGGTGTTCCGCAAGTGCAGGTCAATATGAAACGGCAGGAAGCTTCCGCAGTCGGACTTCGTGCCGAAGATCTGGCGGAAACGGTTGATACGGCATTCAACGGCCATGTCGCTTCGCAGATCCTGGAAGAACAAAAAACCTATGATGTTCTCGTGCGTTTTCAAGATTCGGCACGGGATTCGATCGAATCGATCGGACGCACATTGATCGACACACCGACCGGAACAAAAGTTCCCATCGCACAGGTTGCCGAAGTTCGGGTTGATCAGGGACCGAACACGATCAACCGTGAAAACGTCCAGCGCCGGATCATAGTACAGGCAAACGTCGTTGACAGAGATTTAGGAAGCGTCATAGCCGATGTCCGTTCGGCTATCGGTACAAATGTCCAACTGCCGCAAGGTTATTTTGTCCACTACGGCGGGCAGTTCGAGGCTCAGGAAAAGGCCTCGCGCCTAATATTACTGCTGTCCATTGTCGCTATCGGCGGTATTTTTCTGCTTCTTTTTATTGCTTTAAAATCTGCCCGAGCCGCTACGATCGTGATGGTAAATCTGCCGCTGGCTTTGATCGGGGGTGTGGTTATGGTCTTTCTGTCCGGCGGAACACTTTCCATCGCCTCTTTGGTCGGTTTTATCACGCTATTCGGTATCGCCACACGAAACGGAATTATGCTCATCAGTCATTATCAACATCTGATGGAAGAAGAAGGTGTGAGTTTCCGCGAAGCAATTGTGCAGGGCTCTATGGAACGCTTAAATCCTATTCTGATGACCGCATTAGTTTTGGGCGTAGGACTCATTCCGCTTGCGATTGGTGTCGGTCAGCCCGGCAAAGAAATTCAGCAGCCGATGGCGGTAGTAATTTTGGGTGGAATTTTTTCGTCAACTATATTGAATATGATCGTTCTTCCGGCTCTATATCTGAAATATGGATTGGCAGGAGTGAAAGCAAAAGCATCTGATTATCCGACCGAAAGTACGCTGGCACGAGTTGGAGATTAAATTTAAGTGAGAAAATTTAGATCCTTAATTACGAAAACATTATGAACTTATCTAATTTAATTCCGCATGATCGTTCTTTTGTGCGACATATACGTCGTCTTAGTCCGGTATTTTGCACTCTGCTTGCCTTATTCATTCTAAATCTTGCTGCATTTGCACACGGGGTTGCTGAAGGTGACAAAGGCTATATTCAAGAGATCAGCGGTACGCATATTTTGCCGTTTATATATCTCGGGGCGAAACATATGTTTACCGGCTATGACCACATTCTGTTTCTGCTCGGGGTCATTTTCTTTTTATATAAGCTGAAACATATCGGGATTTACGTCAGTCTTTTCGCAATCGGGCATTCGACGACAATGCTTCTCGGAGTTTTGACAGGTATTAGCATCAATGGTTATCTGATCGATGCGATCATCGGTCTATCGGTCGTTTATAAAGCACTCGATAATATGGGAGCATTTCAGCGTTGGTTTGGTTTTCAGCCAAACACCAAAGCCGCTACGCTCATCTTCGGACTTTTTCACGGTTTTGGATTGGCGACCAAGATACTTGATTACGAATTATCAAATGACGGGTTGATTCCGAACCTCATCGCATTCAACGTCGGCGTTGAGATCGGTCAGCTGATGGCCCTCGCTGTTATTTTGATCGTGATGAGTTACTGGCGGAGAACGGACAGTTTTCTGCGACATGCTTATTCGGTAAACGCCATCGTGATGACCGCTGGGTTTATGCTTGTCGGTTATCAACTGACCGGCTATTTTGTCAATTAATTATCAGTGAGGAAAGAATTTATGTATAACACAGAAATACCAGATCGCAGCGAGCTTCCGTCAAGTAAACAACTGTTTCGTTCAACTCTGATAAGCATCGTCGTTGCGGCCGTGCTGCTCGTTACAGTTGTATTACCCGCCGAATATGGGATCGATCCGACAAGAATAGGCGGCCTTCTCGGACTGACACAAATGGGTCAAACAAAAATGGCGCTGGCACGCGAGGCCGCGCAGGATCGAAAAAATGCGCCTCCGGAAGCGGCATCCGTACAACCTCAGTCGACGACGAAAGGAACCTCGGAGACCAATAAGCCGCGAAAAGATACAATTTCCGTTACGTTAAAACCCGGTCAAGGGGCGGAAATAAAGTTAGAAATGACAAAAGGCGCGAAGATTAAATACGAATGGGTGACCTCTGGCGGCAACGTCAACCATGACACACATGGCGATAGTCCAAATGTAAAGTATCACGGTTATAGCAAAGGCCTAAACCTGGGTCGTGATGAAGGTGAGTTGGTCGCCGTTTTCGACGGCAAACATGGATGGTTTTGGCGTAATCGCGGCAGCGGAGAAGTAACGGTAACCTTAAAAACGAGCGGAGAGTATTTAAGTATTACGCGTGTAGCATGATCGGATCCACGAGAAAGAAGGCTCTAAATTCGTTGAAATCGTTGATAAACGATGACACGGTTAACTTGCGATAGAGATGCAAATTCGAAACTTACATCCATTAGCGAGCTAATTTGGTTATTTTATTTATCTGGAGCCGACTGTTTTCGAACCGTTCCCGATGATATATTTACAAAAACCAGAGCCAAAAATGATCGGTTAATTAGCGATGCATTCAGGTAAATAACAAAATAGATGTTTTCAGGAATAATAGAAGAACTAGGAACGATCGCTTCACTTTCGGAAAATGCGAATGGAGCAAGAATTAAAGTTTCGGCAAAGGTTGTTACAGCGAGCACGACTGATGGCGATTCCATTTCGGTCAATGGCGTATGTTTGACGGCTCTTGATATCAAGACAGGCTCATT
>JBGTEI010000682.1:0-3404 GCA_041747875.1 Pyrinomonadaceae bacterium
TGAAAAGGTCTTTGACTATTCAAAGATTTGGCTCTCTAGCAGTGCGGAAAGTCTCTGACCTTCCGCACTGCTAGAGATAAGACATTCAGAGTTCCGGGACCTCCGCACTGGGCTTTCCTCGCTTTCTAAAATATCATCCAAAACCAAAACTGAGAATCTCCAATGGCTTTCCCACCTTCAGGTTCAGCAAAAGCAAACGAAATCAAAAGTTTTATTACGAAATCGCTATTAATCTCCGATACCGCTTGCCATGCCAATTTTCAAATTTGGACGACAGGAACATGTTGGACTGCACATCGGTAAATATGTGACCGCACAAAAATCGATTTACTGACAAAATCCGGTAATTGTATTGCAAACTGAACCATTGCAACCGGAACAGTTAAGGCTACAAGGGCATCCGTTTGGAATCGAATTACAATTTTGTGGAGGACAGCATTGATTACCGCTTCCACATGTATTATTCGCTGGACAGCAATTGGCTCCGCAAACCAAGGTAGCACAACCGCTTTGCGCATCGACGGCATTTGGCGCAACAACTGCCGAGATAATGGGCAAAGCGATCATCGATGCAAACCCGACCTTTCGGATCACCTCTCGTCGCGATAACCCGCCAAAATCGTTATTTACCTTGTCTGGGTTTTCCAGTAATCCTTCTTTTCTTAGTTGATCGAGGGCGAGCCAAACGAGTTCTTCAGTGACTGGTTTGTTTGCCTTTTTAGCGAGCATATTAGCTATTTCGGGGATATCGGTATTGCCGTCGCACATTTCCCAAATCTGCGCCGAAGTTTCGTTTAAGCACAACGCTTTGTTAGTTTTTAGGTTATATAGCAGTGTTTCGTTTGCGATATTTTGAACGACAAGGTCAGATTGTCTCGTCTTTGGATAACTGTTCATATTTCTGCGATTTTAATTGTTCTCTTTGACGTAGATAAAACTCTTACGGAACTATAGCACGAAAAAGGGAGGTTGGAAATACCTGGAGCTACCTATTTTATTTACGTGTTTGTGTGTGTTTTTTTAAGGAGATTGCCCGCGAAAAACACGAAGGGGCGCGAAAAGAAGAGGAAGAGCTTGCCCGTGGATTTTCGCAAATGAAAGTTAATTAAGAAAGATTAGGAAGGTACAAAAGTAAAAACACTAGGTATTTTGAAAAAGATGAAAATGATTTCTTCCGATTCCTGAAAATTCGCGCTAATTCGCGGGCAAAAAACTCTTTTCTTATTTTAAGCCAATTACAGATCTAACTGCTACACCTTCTCCTGTTGGGGAATCAATTGTGAGTCTGCCTCCGAGGAGATTTGCTCTTTCGCGAAGAGCTATCAAAAGAGGCAACGCCGATGGTTTTGGGATCAAAACCTCTGCCGTTGTCTTGAACAACGATCGAAATGCGGTCTTAAAGATGTTTTATCCTAACAGATACATCGGAGGCGTTTGAATGTTTTACAACATCGTTTAGAGATTCCTGCACGATGCGATATATATTGATCTCATCCTCTTCTGAAAAGATTCCGTCGATCTGATCAATGCCGCTTTTAACCTCGATCACGCCTGAAATCTTTCTGATAATCGATTTTAGAGTTTTTGTTAAGCCGACTTTGTCGAGAGACTGCGGACGCAGATCATTTGTGGTCGTTCGAACTTCTTTGAGGATATTTGAAGCTGTTTCCGATATATCTTCAAAGTGTCGATTCGATTCGTCATTTCCGCCGTTTTGCAAACCAATTTCGGCGCGGTTTTTAATAAGCACTATCTCTTGTCCTAGACCACCGTGAAAATCGACGGCGATTCGTTTTCGTTTACCTTGTTGAGATTCGATCAAGCGGTGCGAAAATAGTGACCGTTCTTCGGATATCTTTTTAATACTCGAAACGCGGTATTGATATAGTAAATAAAGCACTCCGGCAATTGATATCGCGGCGAGTAGTTGAAACCGCCACGTTTGATAATAATAGTGACGTTTTTTGATCGATATCAAAAAGCCGGTTCCATTCCAATTTCCTTCTAGACCTTCAAGATGATATCGAAACTGAACTAGGTCGGGATTTTTAAAACTCGATCCGGTGTAATTTACCTCGACATTCGTTTGTCCGGGATCTATTTCAATTTTCTCGCCGAATTTTCATATGTTTTTTTATCAACAATAATTTCTTCAATGTGAACGGGCGGAGGTGTTGTGTTTGTTTTTATATTTTTGGGATCAATTACCGCGATGCCGTTCTGTGTTGGAAACCAAAGTTCGCCATTGCTTCGGTTTATTCCGGCGGGTTGTTTTCCACCATTTCCTTCGGGCGAGAGCAAACGATCCGTTTTGTTATAGCCGATGCTTTTTACTTTTCCGATCTTTCCATCGGCGAAGTCGTTTAATTCCCGTTTGCGAACGCGGTAAATACCTTCGTTAGAATTTATTCAAAACCAACCGTTGGCGTCTTCCAAAGTGCAGAAAACATTACCGTTAAACATTCCGTTTTTTTTGCGATGCGTTTAAATTTTCTGTCTTTGGAGCGAAGGAATCCGGCATCGTAGGTCCCGACCTGGATCGCGCCTTCGTCATCTTGATAAAGGCTTCGGGCGTAATCATATTTTGGATCATCTTGCTCGGTGATATTTCGAAACTTGCCGCTTTCAAGATAAGACAAACCTTTTTTGTACCGATCAAAAATTTTCCATCTTTTGTTTTTAGAAAAGCCGCAACAAAATCGCTCGGCAATCCTTTAGCTTGTTCAAATTTGGTCGTGTCGTTTTCGGTAAATCTTAACAGTCCGTTATCCGTTGCGATACACAAGACGCCGTCATTATGTCGTGAAACTGCGTGGACTACTTTCTTATCGAGAACTGTCCGTACGTCCGGTATTTCAGCGAACTTTCCATCTGCAAAATAGCCAAAACGCCCGGCTGCTCCGATCCAAAGTCTGTCATTTTGGTCTTCTTAAAATGCTGTAATCACCGCTCCTAATGGATTTGAAGGATGGGTAGTAAATCGGTTTTCTTTGAGGCCCACTTTATACGAATGGTCAAAAACCTTAAACCTGACACCATCAAATCGGAAAATACCGCCAAAGGTTACACCCCAAATATATCCATCTGCGGTTTGGACCAAATTATTGATACTGTTTTGCGGTATGCCATTTTCAGTATCCCAGACATCGATCCGGTATTGTGAAAAGCATATCGAGTGAAAACAAAAAACCAGCACGGCGAGAAAATGCAATTTTATTGTTCGGGTTGGAAAACGGAGCATAGCGGTTTTGCGATAGTAGTTTATAGCATAAAAAAACTGATGCCGTGGTTTGGATCTCAACGCTTAGCTCTATACAAAAACGGAATTGTTACTTTATTAGGTCTTGAATTTCTTTAAAATGTTCATTCCTTGAGTCTTTCATCAATTCAAAAAGCGCCATTTC
>JBGTEI010000683.1:0-3683 GCA_041747875.1 Pyrinomonadaceae bacterium
GGTTCTTGATCCGAAATTGGCTCTGCTTGATGAAACTGACTCTGGTTTGGATATTGATGCTTTACGCGTTGTTGCAAACGGTGTCAATCAGCTCAAAAACTCAGAAAACGGGATCATTCTTGTAACGCATTATCAGAGATTGCTCGATTACATTGTGCCTGATTTCGTCCACGTATTAGCCGGCGGCAAGATCGTCAAAGAGGGCGGCAAAGAACTCGCGCTTGAGCTCGAAGAAAAAGGATACGACTGGGTAAAAGCGGCTGGAAATTAGGGATTTTAACCGCAGAGGGTTTTTCGGGGAATGGTTGTAGGGGCGACGGCATGTCCTCGCCCGTGAGCCGACAGGCGAAAAGAACGTAAAAGAGTTTGCCCGCGAATTTACGCGAATGGGCGCGAATAAGTCAGAACCGCGACCGTGACGGAGTGGGCTCGTGGTCAGGGGTCGTTTTAACGAAAGAGTTTGCCCGCGAAATACGCTAAATAGCGCGAAATAAGAAAAGAGTTTGAACCGCAAAGGGGCGCCAAAAGACGAAAAAGAATTAACCAAATGAGTTTACAAACAGGAAAAGAAACAATTTATAACGCAGATTTTCAGAAGAGTATCGAAAATTCAAACCAACCGGCTTGGTTGAAATCCCTGCGCAAAGAAGCATTTGATCATTTTACGGAAAACGGTTTTCCGACGGTTAAAGATGAAGAGTGGAAATATACGAACGTCGCTTCGCTCGTCAGTTCGGAGTTCAAGGTTCAGAGTTCAGAGTTTGAAAATACTAATAAACGTGTTGTAGAAATTCTGGCAGAAATCAAAAGCGAAAATCGCATTGTATTTGTTGATGGAAAGCTTAGCAATGAGTTGACGAAATCAGGTGATCTGCCGGAAGGTGTGAAGATCAAAAGTTTTGCTGAATCTTTGGAGGACGAAATCTTCAAAGCGAATTTGGCGAAATTTGTTGAGTACGATTTTAACGGGTTTGCGGCTTTGAATACGGCTTTTTCAGGCGAAGGCATTTTTATTCACGTTCCAAAAAACACAAAGATCGACGCGCCAATTCATATTGTATTTATCGGCGAGAATGGGACGGCAAATTTTCCGCGAATTTTATTTGTCGGCGAAACCGGAAGTGAAGCTGAGATCATTGAGCAATATACGCGCGCGGATGAATCGACATATTTTACCAATGCTGTAGTCGAGATCAATTTGGCGGACAATGCCAAGCTTGTTCATACAAGGGTTCAGCGGGAATCGCATGAGGCAGTTCACGTTGTCACAACAAAGGCTTCACTTGGGAGGACAAGCGTTTACGACAATACAAATGTCACGCTTGGTTCAAAACTTTCGCGGCATGATATCGGTCTGGAATTTAACGGTGAAGGCGGCGAAGCCTGGGTCGACGGGTTGTATCTGGTCGGAGACGGACAGCATATCGACACCCATTCACGGATCGATCACAAGGTTAAGAATTGTGTTTCGCATCAAAATTACAAAGGAATTCTTGACGGAAAATCGCGCGCGGTATTTAACGGCAAGGTCTTTGTGCACGAACACGCTTCGGGAACTGATGCGAATCAGTCAAACAAGAATCTCCTGCTTTCAAACGACGCACGGGTCGATACAAAGCCGCAGCTCGAGATCTTTAACGACGACGTAAAATGCGCCCACGGTGCAACGGTCGGGCAACTTGAAGAAGAGGAATTGTTTTATTTATTGAGTCGCGGCTTGAATGAAAGCCTGGCGCGGAATCTTCTTACGTATGGTTTTGCGGAAGAGATCATAAATAAGATCACGATCGAATCGATCAAGAAGGAGCTGGATGAAGCTGTGCTGAATCGGCTTCATGCAAGATTGGAGGCGTAGGAATTTTGCCCGCAAACAGAAATGTAGGGGCGACGGCTCGTCCTCGCCCGTGAGCCGATAGGCGAAAATAACGCAAAGCGTTTTCGCCCACGAATAACACGAATGGGCACGAATCAGGCAGAAACCCGACAGCGATGGAAGGTGCTCGTGGTCAGCGGCGATCATAGCGGAAGAGTTTGCCCGCGAAATACGCGAAATGGCGCGAAAAAAGGAAAAAACGTTTTAACCGCAAAGTACGCGAAGGGCGTAAAGGGCTTTTCGGGGATGGTTGTAGGGGCGACGGCTCGTCCTCGCCCGTGAGCCGATAGGCGAAAAAGAACGATGAAGGACGATACCGTAACCCGAAAAAATTCATTGCGATTAAGTGGTTTCGATTATTCGACCGAAAGCATTTATTTCGTAACGATCGTCACCGAAAAACGGCGCAAACTTTTCTTCAGGCGTGAATTTGCAACCGAGATTGTTGACTGCCTTTTGAAACTTCGAGATTCGATGAAATTCAATTTATACGGTTATTGTCTTATGCCGGATCATTTTCATGGGTTGATTGGAAAGGGTCAAAGCGGTGTTAAATTGGGTAGAATTTGTGGAGCATTTAAAAGCTTGTCCACGAGAATTTATTGGAATTTTGGCGACGGAAAATTGTGGCAGCGGGGATATCACGACCACATTATTAGGAATGAAGACGACTTTTTTGATTGTTTGAAATATACAAAAGAAAACCCGGTGAAATCGAACCTTGATGATTGGGAATTTGTTGGGAGAGTAGATTATTTGAGGTAATTTATTCGCCGTTCGGCTCACGGGCGAGGACAAGCCGTCGCCCCTACGAACACGATCACGAAATTTGTTTTAAGAATATCTGGGCACTGAAAATAGACATGAAAGCAGTAAAAGAAATGAGTAATTTTGACGTAAATAAGATCCGCGAAGACTTCCCTGTTTTGTCATCGACCGTAAACGGGAAACCGCTTGTTTATCTGGACAATACGGCGTCTTCGCAGGTGCCTAATTTAGTGATCGAACGCGGTGCAGAATATCTCAAGCACGAACATTCAAATGTTCACCGCGGCGTTCATTATCTTTCGCAAAAGGCGACGACCGAATATGAAGCGGCGCGTGAGAATGTTCGCCGGTTTATCAACGCAAAGGAAGCGGCGGAATGTATATTTGTTCGCGGTACGACGGAAGGGATCAATCTCGTCGCCAGCAGCTTCGGACGTAAGTTTTTAAACAAAGGGGACGAGATCATAATTTCGCAGATGGAGCATCATTCAAATATCGTTCCGTGGCAGATGATCGCCGAAGAACGCGGCGCAAAGATCCGCGTCATCCCGATGACAGAAACCGGTGAACTGATCATTGACGAATATGAAAATCTATTGAATGAGCGGACAAAGATCGTTGCGATCCCGCATGTTTCGAATTCGATCGGCACGATAAATCCGGTCAAACAAATGATCGAAACCGCACATAAATTCGGCGTGCCGGTTTTGATAGACGGCGCTCAGGCGGTTCCGCATATGAGGATCGATGTGCAGGATCTCGACGCAGACTTTTACGCTTTTTCGGGACATAAAATGTTTGCACCAACGGGAAGCGGAGTGCTTTACGGTAAACGTGAATGGCTCGAGAAACTCCCGCCCTATCAAGGCGGCGGCTCGATGATCCGCAATGTGACATTTGAAAAAACGACCTATGCACCGATTCCCGAGAAGTTTGAAGCCGGAACTCCGGCGATCGCTCCGAGTATCGGTTTGGGCGCGGCGATCGACTATCTGAATTCGATCGATCTCGAAGCGGCTTTTGCGCACGAACACGAATTGAC
>JBGTEI010000684.1:0-6985 GCA_041747875.1 Pyrinomonadaceae bacterium
AAATTTAATTCATTTGCACCGATTCTTTCAATAAGTTCCTGATTAGTGTATTCAAGACTGCGATCTAAATTAAATTCCTCAATGTAATCTTTTACGCCGGAAGTGTGATTGAGCAGATGCCGAACGGTAACCGCATCATAATTCGGAGGAAGACCGGAAAGATATTTCGTGATCCTGTCATCAAGATCCAACTTGCCGTCCTGGGCTAAAAGCATAATAGCTCCGGCGGTATATTGTTTGCTGTTTGAAGCAATTTCAAACAGTGTTTCGTCTGTTACGGGAGTGTTCAGCTCAATATTTGCTACGCCGTAACTATTAGCTTTGATAATTATTCCGTTACGAACAACAGCGATCTGAAGTCCAGGAATACTTCGCTTTTGCATCTGAGACTTTACATAATCATCGATCGCCTCGGATTGAGCGAATGTCACGTTGCATAACAGAAGAGCTATCAGGACAAAACGTCATCTATACATCGATCTTTTATTTTAATGTTCAAGTAAAAAACGTCTGACGATCTATTTATTCTTTTGCCGATAATAATACGCAAAATTACGAATGCAATCAACGGGTTTTCGATCCTCGGAAATGGACTCTTTTCAAAAAAAGGTGGTTGTAGGTCATACATTAACTCAACTCTTGATCATTACGAATATTTTGTACTTTTTAACAAGACAAATATAGGATCTTTTAATTTATATAGTTGCGACAATTGCCTTGTCTTGAGGCAATGAACAAAGGAGCGCGGGCATCCCTGCCCGCGCGATCGCGGGGCGATCGAAAAAGTCGAATATGCTATAACTCAGGCGGAATTGTGCAGCTCAATAATTCGGCTAAAGCCTTTGGCGGGGAATAATTTGCTCCCACTAGCTGAAGCTAGTGGCAAGTTATAAGACGGTCCGGTCAAATAATAGTAATCAGTTGGTTCGGGTCTAAAGATCTTCAAGCTCATAAAAATCACTACCGCTCAGTGTCCCCTGGTGGACCGATCAATAAATCCTCAATCGTGTAGTTCTTTCGAACATAACTCCTATAACTCATCGATCGATCCCGCCACCTCAAGATCATTCCGCGTCAGTCCGCCGACGTCGTGCGTCGTCAGTTCAATTTCGGCATACCCCCAGCCAAATTTGATATCCGGATGATGATCTGCCTCTTCAGCGATCTCGCCGATCTTATTTACAAATTCGAGACTTTCGGCAAAATTTCTAAAATCAAAACGTTTTTTTAACCAAACTCCTTCTGCTTTCCAACCGCTAAGCGCGAGCAAACCATCCGCAATTTCTTCTTTCGACAATTTCTTTCTGCTCATTCGTCTTACTCCTTGATTTTGGGTATACTTTTCGACAAGTATATAGAGTTTAATAGAGATTGTTTAATAGTGATGAAGTATTCGTTTAAAGTAATTGCATTGATCTTATTAGCAATTTTCGCCCTTAATTGTGGCGGAAATTCTAATCCTGCGACACCCGTCGAAACTCTAAAAGCCTATACGGCCGCCGTAAAACTCAAAGACGTGAAGATGATGAAAATGCTTCTCTCCGAAGCATCCTTAAAACTTCACGCCGAGCAGGCAAAGGCGCAGAATGTTTCGATAGATGAAATTATTCAGCGGGAAACTCTATTTTCCGAAGCGCAGCGCGTTTTTGATTATCGCAATGAAAAGATCGAAGGCGATAAGGCGACGGTTGAAGTCAAAAACGAAATGGGCGGTTGGGATATAGTCCATTTTGTAAAAGAATCAGAACTTTGGAAGATCGATAAAAAGGGCTTTAGCGATGAAATAATCAATCAAAACGAAGAAGCAGAAAAAAAGCTTGACGAACAGATCGAGAGCGAGCGAGAAGGCGCAAATACCAATTACGAAGCGACAGAGGGTGAAGATTCTGATATTGACAAGTCGACACCCGATCCGGTTTCGGACGGGGCACCGAATGCAACGCCGGTTCCACAATCGACCGCCGACCCAAAGAAACCGGCGACGACTCCAATAATTCCGGGATCGCCGCCAAGGTAGATCGACATTTTTTATATTCAATAAAAGGCATTTTATATATCAGGAGATAGGATGAGAATTTCAAAATTTATATTTGTTTCGGTTTTGGCGTTTGCTTTTTTGGGTTGCGCCGCGCCCGTCGAGAAAACCGACAATTCAGCGACACCGGCAGCTTCTGAGGATGCTAAATCTTCGACCGAATCAGCTGCATCCGAAGCGCCAAAAGATGAAACCGCGAAAAACGGTGATGACGCAGCATCGTTAAAATCTCCGACCGAAACAATGAAAGCCTATATCGATGCGCTCAAAAAGAAAGACGCTGCTGTAATAAAAGCATCGCTTTCGAAAGCTTCGCTCGAAAGATACGAAAAATCGGCAAAGGCACAGGGAAAGACTCTCGAAGAAATGATCGCCACTGACGAGGATGTATCGGACAAGAAAATGCCTGAAATGCGAAATGAAAAGATCGATGGTGATACCGCGACCGTTGAAGTAAAAATGGACGACACCGAAAAATGGGAAACAGTTCCGTTTGTAAAAGAAGGCGGCATCTGGAAGATCGCTTTTGATAAACTAAATTAAGAGTGGTCGCAGGTTTTGCGTGTGCTGCCGGGAATTGAATAAAATTCGCGGCAGCATAATTAATTTTTTATCAGATTTATTTTTTGAAAAGATTTTGGAGAGACTAACTTAACGTGGCAATTATCAGACCTTTTCGCGCACTTCGCCCGAAAGTTGAAAACGCAAAACAGGCATCGTGTGTGCCGTATGACGTCGTTTATACATCTGAGGTTCGTGAATATATAAAAGCGAATCCCCTGAGTTTTCTTCGCGTTACCCGGGCTGAAGCGGAATTTGAGGATGGAGAAACCGTATCGCAGGAGGAAATTTTTCAGCGCGCAAAACAGAATTTGGACAAATTTATAAGCGACGAACTGTTTTTCGAGGAGGATGAAAAGTGCGTTTATATCTATAGACTTCTCCTCGGCGATCATTCGCAAACAGGCATCGTCGCTTGCTGCTCGATCGATGAATATGAAGCGGATATCGTAAAGAAGCACGAGAAGACACGTCCCGATAAAGTTCAGGACCGGACAGAACATATGCTCACGCTGAATGCGCAAACAGGATTGATATTTCTTGCGTTTAGAAATACGCCTAGAATTCGGGAATTGATCAAAAAAGCTGTCGAAGAAAAACCGATATACGATTTTCATTGCAATGACGGTGTCCAGCAAACTGTCTGGAAAGTTTCGGAAACTGAAAATATTATTGACGCCTTTACCAAGGTGCCCGCACTATACATAGCGGATGGACATCATCGTGCCGAAAGTTCGGATCTAGTCAGAAAAGCATTGAGAGAGAGAAACCGGGATCATAGGGGCGATGAAGATTATAATTTTGTCGTTGCGGGTATGTATCCGTCGGAAGACCTAAAGATCCTGGCTTATAATCGGGTCGTTCAGGATCTCAATGGATTAACCGAAGACGAGTTTCTGGAAGCGCTCCGTGATAAATTCAGCATAGAAGATACGGTCGAAAAAGAGCCACAGATCCATGGCGAATTTTGCATGTATCTCGGCGGAGAGTGGCGAAAATTAAAGATCTCTAAAGAGCTGATCGATGAAACGAATCCGATCGAGCGTCTTGACGTAAGCATTCTCCAGAAGAATTTGTTGTCACCCATTTTGGGAATCGGAGATGCAAGAACGGATGAGCGGATCGGTTTTGTCGGCGGTGCGCGTGGAACCGCAGAGCTTGAAAAGATCGTCGACGGCGGAACGGCGATGGTAGCATTTTCAATGTTTCCAACGACGATGGATGACCTTTTTGACGTTTCCGATATGGGGGAAATTATGCCTCCAAAATCCACCTGGTTTGAACCAAAACTGAAAGACGGATTGCTGGTTCATATGATCTAAACGACGAAACGGAGTCCCGAGTCCGGTGTCCAAAGTCCAATATTGGTTGTTGACGTATAAACTTCCGGGATCAGGATTTGGACCTTGGACTCAGAACTTTGTACCTCGCGCTTCGCGGCTCTTATGTTTGAAACCAAACGACTCATATTACGAAAACTGCTGCCGACCGATCTCAACGTGATCTTTAAAATGCGCAAAGATCCGCTTGTTATGCGCTACATCCGCGGCCCTCAGACAGATCTCGATTCTTCGATCAAGTGGATCGAAATGATGACAAATAAATGGGATGCGGAAAAAATTGGATTCTGCGGCGTCGTCGAAAAGGAAACGGACAAATTTGTCGGATGGTGCGGACTCTGGCGGCTTGTCGGGACTGAAGACATCGAAGTCGGCTACGCGATCGCGAAAGAATTTTGGGGAAAAGGATATGCAACGGAAGCCGCGGCGCGATGTCTAGAATACGGGTTTTCAGATCTGGGTTTTTCAAAGATAGTCGCCGTCGCATTCCCCGAAAATAAAAGTTCTCAAAAGGTTATGAAAAAGATCGGAATGCAATACATTCAAACCGGAATTTTTTACGAAAAAGAGCTCGTTCAATACGGAATTTCTGCTGAAGAGTTCTTTAGTTTTACGTCAAAGTGATCGTTGAACTTCCTTGTCAATTCTTACTGCTGTGCAGCGCGGTCTAACCTTACTGTTAAAAATTTTTCAACAATTTGGCGCTTTTACGCTAAAATTAAGAAATATCATTATGTAGGTCTTTTAGGCGGGTTCATTGCGCAGCGTCGCAAAACTTGAATCCTTTAGCCGAAAGGGTGGTTCGATGAAGGTATTTTTTGCCGCAAGCGTGGAGCACGCAGAAATTTTGTTGGCCCTGTTTGTCATTCTGGCTGCAGCGAAGATAATGGGCGAGATATTCGAGCGTCTAAGGCAGCCCGCCGTTGTCGGAGAAATTCTTGCGGGCGTGATGATCGGACCAAGTCTTCTCGGTTGGGTAAACCCTTCGACCGTTATATCTGTCCTGGCGGAAGTTGGCGTAATTTTTTTGCTATTTAACGTAGGTCTTGAAACGAAGCCTCAATCGATCTTAAGGGTTGGGCGAAAAGCAGTGCTGGTCGGTGTTTCGGGAATCATACTTCCATTTATTGCGGGTTATTACGTTTCGGTTTGGTGGGGCGGTTCGACGATCGAATCGATGTTTATCGGAGCGGCGCTGGTAGCCACTTCGGTCGGAATAACCGCACGCGTGCTTGGTTCGCTCGGGCTTCTCGATACGGATGCAGCTCGAATTATTTTAGGCGCGGCGGTAATAGACGACATACTCGGACTGATGATCCTTTCGGTCGTTTCCGGAATTAGCAAAGGAGATGTAAGTTATTTGAAGCTTGCGGGGACAACTTCAACGGCGATCATATTTACGGTCGGCGTCTCGGTCTTAGGCGCGATCCTGGTGACAAAACTCGCACCGAAGATCAATAGTCTTCGGATCAGCAAGCCATTTTTTAATTTCGGACTCATTCTGTGTTTGGGCTTATCGGTAGCGGCGATGTATATGCAGGTCGCAGCGATAATCGGAGCCTTTGTCGCCGGAATGGCGCTTTCGGAATCAACGGAAGAAAATCCAAAAATGCGCAGACTGACAAATGGAGTAACGGAATTTCTGGTACCGTTTTTTCTTGTAAATATCGGAATGCAGTTAAATCTGGGGATCTTTAAGGATTGGTCGGTTGTCCTCTTCGCAGTATTGATAACCTTCGTCGCGGTAGTTACAAAACTTGTCGCCTGCGGTCTCGGTGCCTGGGGTGAAGGCTGGCGAAAGTCTGCCCAGGTTGGTATGGGAATGGTTCCGCGGGGCGAAGTTGGGATCGTGGTAGCGCAGATCGGACTTGGTTTATCGGTGATCAACGATCAGTTTTTCGGCGCAGTTCTCTTTATGGCTATTGTTACAACGCTCATCGCGCCGCCATTTATTAAAATACTGTTTACGGCTGGTGACCCGGATGAAGATATTCATTTGTCGGATATTTTTTCGCGGATCGGATAGCGCCATTCCAAACCATCAATATTTAGGTACAACGTTTTATCAAAGCTCTTTATCTTATTGGCTCGCTTGAAAATAGAATTATGACCACAAAGAAGTACATTTTTGCTGTTTGTCTTTCGGCAATCGTGTTTGCCGGATCATCGGTTTCGCAGACGAAAGTCCGTACTTTGGCAGTGCAGACCGAACCGGAAGCCGTAGTATGGCTTAATGATGTGAAACGCGGCATTGCGGACAGCGCCGGTAAGATCGAAATAAAACCGGTAAGTGCCGGTGCGGCGACGCTTCGGGTTCGCGCTGATGGATTTAAGGAATCGATTTCGCGGATCACGGCCGTTCAAAAAAACGCGAAAGTTGTTTTGGTAAAAACGACTGATCCGGCAGAGCTCGCGTTTCAGGAAGCGGAAAGAATACTTCCCGATGACGCGGAGGCCGCTGTCGAACTTTATCAAAAAGCCGCAAAACTCAACCCAAAATATGTAAGTGCATACATCGGACTGGCAAGAGCTCTGACCGGAAATGATAACGAAGCCGCGCTCAAAGCGGTTACAAATGTGCGAAAATGGCGCCCGAATTCTGCCGAAGCCTCTGCCATTGAAGCAAGGATATTCGTTTCGGAAAATGAGACCGAAAAAGCGATCAAATCTTTTGAGCGGGCAATTCGGGAAGGTAGGGGGTTTCAACCTGAGGCGTATACCGGACTCGGATTGATCTATCAGGATGATGCGCAAGGTGCGGCGGCTTCTGGGGAATTTGACGACGAAAAATTTTATTATGCTGAAGCAGCCAAAGCATTTGAAAAAGCGATCGATCAGCTTTCGGCAACAGAATCCATCGTCTATATTCTCCTTGGCTCGGTTTACGAAAAGGCGCTCGAACCGAAAAAGGCGATCGCGGTCTATGAAAGATTTCTTCGCGATTTCCCGGAAAATAGCGAGCGGACGGCAGTAGCGTCGTTTATCGTTCAGCTCAAAAAGGAAATGTCCGAACAACGCTAAATTGCAGAAGGAAAAATCTTGGCTGAAC
>JBGTEI010000685.1:0-3140 GCA_041747875.1 Pyrinomonadaceae bacterium
AGTGCCAAATTCGAAAATAAAGTTACTTTAGGCCGAGACGTTTGTCCATTTAAGATTTTGCACTTATTCTATTTATTAATTAAAAAAAAGGCGGGAAACAGAGACGATTTAAAATGATTGAACGATATACATTGCACGAGATGGGTGCGGTCTGGCAGCTTGATAACAAGTTTCAGAAATGGCTCGATGTTGAGATCGCTGTCTGTGAGGTTCATGCTGAAGACGGAACGATCCCGAAAGATGCGGTCGAGGAAATTAAGACGCGGGCGAGTTTTACGGTCGAGCGAATAAACGAGATCGAGAAAACCACGGATCATGATGTGATCGCTTTTACGACAAACCTTGCCGAAAACATCGGTCAATCGGCGCGGTTTGTACATTACGGTCTGACTTCTTCCGACGTCGTCGATACTGCAAATGCGCTTCTCTTAAAAGAATCCTGTGAACTCCTGCTCGTGAAAGTTGATAAGCTTTTGGAAGTTTTAAAACGTCGGGCGCTTGAATTTAAGGATACGCCGCAGATCGGCAGAACTCACGGGATCCATGCGGAGCCAACAGCGTTTGGTATGACATTTGCACTTTGGTACGCGGAAATGGAGCGGAATCGCTCGCGATTGGAAAAAGCAAAAGAGCAAGTTTCGGTCGGAAAAATTTCGGGCGCAGTCGGAGCCTTTGCCCATTTGAATCCGGATGTCGAGGAAAGGGTTTGCCGGCGACTCGGACTCAAAGCTGCAGCGATATCTACACAGGTTATCCAGCGCGACCGGTATGCCGAGTATCTTTGTACGCTTGGGATAATCGCTTCTTCGCTCGAAAAAATGGCGCTCAATGTTCGACACTGGCAGCGGACTGAAGTTCGTGAAGCGCAGGAAAAATTTAAGGTTGGTCAGAAAGGCTCATCGGCAATGCCTCACAAAAGGAATCCGATACTTTCGGAGAAAATTTGCGGTTTGGCACGAACGGTCCGCGCTAATTCGATCGTCGGGCTTGAAAATGTCGCGCTCTGGCACGAAAGGGATATTTCGCATTCGTCTGCCGAACGCGTGGTCCTTCCTGATTCTTCAGTTACACTCGACTATTTGCTTGCGAAAACAGCAAGTCTGCTCGATGGTCTGGTGGTTTATCCCGAAAACATGCTGAAGAATTTGAACGCGACAGGCGGATTGATCTTTAGCGGACAATTGATGCTGGCATTGACGCAGAAAGGAATTTCACGTGAAGACGCATATTCATGGACGCAGCGAAATGCGATGAAAGTTTGGGATGAGGGCGGAAATTATCATGCGCTTGTAAAAGTAGACGCGGACATCTCTTCGCACTTAAACAGTGAAGAAATTGCCCGCGTTTTTGATCTAAAACATTATCTGCGAAACGTAGAAAAAGTTTTCGCAAGGGTTTTTGGTTAGACTAGACCCATTTTTCGGCCATATTGCCAACGACCGGAAGTTTAAATTCCGCACCGCCGAAAGCTTTTATCGCACCAAAAATCAATCCGCCGATCAGGGCCAGAAAGAGTACAAGATATAACAGGCCAGTTAGAATCCCGACGATCGAACCGAGCGTACCGGAAACACTGCTCAGAACCACGGTCAATATCGTCCCAATAATTGCAACAGCAAATATCCCTACTGTTACAATGACCGACCAGAGTACGGATTGAAGCGCATGAAATCTTACAAACTTATTGTCTTTTTCAATAAAGATAAGCACCAAGGCTACGATGCCAATAAGATATCCGATCAATGCTGTGACGTTTCCATCAAGCCCAATGGCAGATTTTTCGTTTTCCATATCGATTTTAAAGAATCTCCTTAATTTTTAGGTAAATACTGAATGTAATTGTTATTACGAATTGCGTGATAATCGTGAATTTAACACAAAGACGTTGATTAAAACAACAATTTGCGTAAGAATCTACAATTTATTTTACTACATGACGGAGATCTCTTATGAAAGCTAAAGTATATGTAACATTAAAACCGAGCGTCCTCGATCCGCAGGGAAAGGCGATCCATCATACAACAGAACTTCTGGGTTTTGAGAATGTCAGTGATATCAGACAAGGCAAATATTTCGAGATCGCATTGGATGCGGAATTGTCAGAAACACAGGCAAATGATATCGCGGAGAAGATCGCTAAAGATGTTTTGGCAAATCCCGTGATCGAAGATTATGAAGTGATTATTGGCGATTCGGAATAGGTAATACGTAATTCGCTCTGCGCTTTTCGCCTAACACTTTCTGTATTACGAATCACGTATTACGAATTACCTAAGAATAAATTATGAAATTTGGAGTTATAGTATTTCCCGGTTCAAACTGCGACCACGATGCTTATCACGTGATCTCAAAACACGTCGGGCAGCCGGTCGATTTTATCTGGCACAAGGAAACAGATCTGAGTGGCTACGACGCAGTTATCGTTCCGGGTGGTTTTTCTTACGGCGATTATTTGCGTGCCGGTGCGCTGGCGCATTTTTCGCCGGTAATGGATTCGGTAAAGAAGTTTGCAGCAGACGGAAAATTTGTATTTGGAATTTGTAATGGTTTCCAGATCCTGTGCGAAAGCGGTTTGCTTCCCGGAGCACTGATGCGAAACAAGGATCTGCATTTCATTTGCAAACATGTAAATATTCGGGTTGAAAATCCAAATACTCCGTTTACCAACGAACTCGCTGAAAACAAAGTATTGTCGATCCCGATCGCGCACGCCGAAGGGAATTATTTTTGCGATGATGCTGTTTATCAAAAACTAGAGGAAAACGATCAGATCGTTTTTAGATATTGCGATGAAACGGGAGCGGTAAGCGACGAATCGAACCCGAACGGATCGCGTTCAAGCATCGCAGGGATCTGCAATCTTGATAGAAATGTTTTAGGAATGATGCCTCATCCGGAACGAGCCTGTGAGGAGCTTTTGGGATCGAACGATGGCAGGGATATTTTTCGTTCGCTGACAAATCGAATCACCGAACTTGGTGTTTAAAATAAGCGGGGCAGTCTGAAAAATCGAAAATTGTCACCAAACGTGACTAATTTAATAAAGTCGGGAGAATACCGAAGTAGAAATGAATTGGCTTGTGGAACTTGAATCGGGAAACCGGAAATCGAACACGAGTTGTTAGATACTTTAGTCCGCG
>JBGTEI010000686.1:0-6085 GCA_041747875.1 Pyrinomonadaceae bacterium
TGAAGGTGCACTCAAACTCAAAGAAATTTCCTATATTCACGCGGAAGGATATCCGGCAGGCGAGATGAAACACGGACCGAATGCGCTGATCGATGAGAAATTGCCGGTCGTTATAGTAAACACCCGTGAGCAGGGAAATGCGGCAAGCGAAATACGTTACGAAAAAACGCATTCAAATATCGTTGAGGTAAAATCGCGTGACGGAATAATCCTTTCGGTATTGACCGAAAACGATGAAATGAGCTCGCTTGTTTCTGACTTTGTTATCGAAGTACCGGAAACAAATGATCTTCTGGCGCCGATCTTGTCGGTCGTGCCGCTCCAACTTCTTGCTTATCATATCGCTGTCCGACGCGGCTGCGATGTCGATCAACCGAGAAATCTGGCAAAATCTGTAACGGTTGAATAGTTCGACCAACAAAGAAAATAGATGAGGACGCGGAATAACACTTGGTCTTTTGCGTCTTTTTCTTCCGCTTCTTCCGCGATCTTAGAAATAGATCCAGCAACGATTGCCGATCTCGTCATGCTAAGCTGCGGATCGTAGATTAATCGTGTTTGTTTCACGTTAATTATCAGAAAGATATACCTCCAAAACCTGCCGGACTTTGAAAAAAGAGTCTGGTTCGATTTCACTCGACACCGAACAAAATAAATATAGATAATCGCTAAGATTTCAGATGGTTTTTGATTGAATAATCGATCGTTTATTCTTATACTCAATCCTTAGTTTTCCCCACTATGAAACCTGAACGATGGCGAAAAATTGAATCTGTTTTTCAGGCTGCAATTGACCTCAAAATTGAAGACCGCCAGACCTTTCTCGAAAGTGAATGCAGCGACGATCCCAGCCTAAGGACGGAGGTCGAAAAACTCCTTCATGACTCCGAATCCGCAACCAGTTTCATAGAATCTCCTGTCTGGACAGACGGCTTTTTAATAGATCCCTCGATCAAGAAAGCGATCTCGGATTCGTTTGGTGAGGAGGAAACCGACGATGAAGATGCACTTATCGGAGCGCGGATCGGTGTTTATGAACTCGTTGAAGAATTAGGCCGCGGCGGGATGGGAACGGTCTATCTTGGAAAGCGCGCGGATGGCGAGTTTCAGCAGACCGTAGCGATCAAACTGATAAAACGCGGGATGGATTCGGATTTTATCGTTAAGCGCTTTCGCCACGAACGGCAGATCCTTGCGTCGTTTGAACATCAGCACATCGCGAGGCTCCTTGACGGCGGTACAACCTCAGACCGCTTGCCGTATTTTGTGATGGAATATGTCGAAGGTGATTCGCTTTACGATTTTTGCGATGGAGAAAAGCTAAATATCAGGAAGCGTCTCAAAATATTCCGCCAGATCTGCGGCGCGATCTCTTACGCACACGAAAAACAGATTATCCACCGTGATATTAAACCGGGCAATATCCTTGTCGCCGAAGGCGGTTTCCCAAAGCTCCTTGATTTTGGTATTGCCAAGATACTCGATAGCGAACTGATCCACGAATCCGTCAGCCCTACGGCATCAATTGTGCGTTTGATGACGCCGGATTACGCCTCGCCCGAGCAGATAAACGGTGATCAGATCACACCTGCTTCGGATATTTATTCTTTGGGCATAATGCTGTTTGAACTTTTAAGCGGACACCGTCCATACAATTTTGACGGAAAACCGCTTCACGAAATTTCGCGGCAGGTTTGTGACGTAGATCCTCAGCTCCCGAGTGAATTAATTGGAAACAATTCGAATCTACTTCCAAAATATGCCGGTGAGATTGAGGCCGTTTCAGAATCGCGAAGTTCGAAGTTAAGCGAGCTCAAAGATGAGATCGGTGGAAGTTTAGACCGGATCATTATGAAGTCTATTGCGAAAGATCCTGAGAAACGCTATCGATCTGTGGAAGACCTTTCGTGCGATATCCAGTGTTTTTTGGAAGGAAGGGAAGTTAAAGCAGAGTCGTATGTTCGAAAAAGCAAGACCGAAACTTCCCGCGAACAAACAAAAACCAGCGCGAAGTCGATCGCGGTGCTGCCGTTTACGACGTTGAATCTGCTGACGACGGAAGACACGGGCGATAAGTTTTTTGGGTTGGGGTTGGCTGATGCGCTGATCGCGCGCTTGAGCAAGATCCGGCGTTTTGTTGTTAGGCCGACGAGTTCGATCCTTGGGTTTGAAGAAAAGAATTTTGACGTGTTGAAAGCTGCAAAGGACCTTCAAGTGGATTTCGTGCTCGACGGGAATGTTAAACGAGCGGCGGATCGAATGCGGATCAGCGTTCAGCTTTTGGACGTACATAAGAACGCAACGATCTGGGCTACTTCGATCGATGAAACGATCGGCGATCTGTTTAGCCTGGAAGACGCGATCTCGAAAAAAGTAGTAGAAGCTCTTTTACCTCAACTGACCGGAAATGATCTTGAAGAATTTTCAAAACGCGGTACCAATAACGCAGAAGCTTACGAACATTTTCTTCGCGGGAGATATTATTTCAACAATACGACCGAGGAAGGTTTTGCTAAAGCATTCGTAAGTTTTCACAAGGCGATCGCGGAGGACCCCGGATTTGCGCACGCTTATGTCGGGCTTGCTGATTATTATTGCTTTTTAGGAATATACGGTGTGCTGCCGTCTCAGCAATGTTTTCAATCGGCGATCGAAATGGCGGAAAAAGCGGTTGAACTGGATGGCGAACTCGCAGAAGCCCACGCGTCGCTTGGTTTCTCTCTCCACGGCGGAAATTATGATTGGTCAAAAGCCGAATATCATCTGAGCCGTTCGCTTGAGCTCAACCCAAATTCGGCTACTGCCTATGTTTGGTTTGCGATCGTTAGATATACCGAAGGGCGGTTTAGCGAGGGGCTGGATTTTGCAAAACGCGCGATAGCGCTTGATCCGCTGACGCCGTTCAATCACCACAATCTGGGCTGGGGTTTGTACTATGCCCGGCATTTTGAAGAAAGCATTGCGCAGTATAAAAAGGTTACTTCCGAATTTCCGGATTACGGTCTTGGTTACTACGGTTTGGCGAAGAATCTTAGAAGAATGGGTAAGACGACCGAGGCTTATCTGGCAACTGAAAACCTAAAAAGAGCTCTTGGTGATTCAAATTTTGTAAAACTATCAGCTGCGGAGACTTTTGCTTCGGATGGTAAGAAGGAGAAAGCGGAAGATATACTCCGCGAAGTGTCTGCGCTATCTACCGAACGATTCGTTTCTCCATATCTTACGGCGCTTGTTTATGCACAATTAGGAGATAAGGAAAATACGATCAGATCGCTTAAAGAAGCGGTTGAGATCAAAGACGCGTGGCTCAATTGGTTTTCGGTAGAACCAATGTTCGATCTCATTCGGGACGACGAGTATTTTCAAAGCGTTTTGGAATTTACGGGCTACGACATTTTCCCCAGGAGTCCGGTCGGATTACCGGAAAGAACAGAAACGCAAGCGCTGCACAATTTACCAACGCTTGTTCTCGCAGATGAAGCTCCTAAAATAGAGAATTCTAAAGTTTCCGCAGGCGGCCGAAAGATCTGGCAAAGCCGATGGTTTTACGCGGCTTCCGGATTGCTCGCGCTTCTGATTGTCGCAGGAGTTTTCCGAATAGATTTTGATTACAGCTCAGATCAGGGCGCGGGTTCTCCGGCACTTAGATCGCAGTCGATCGTCATTCTGCCGTTTAAGTCGGAACGAGGGGAAAATGAAAATATCGGCGTGGGTTTAGCAGACGCGCTGAGTAACCGGCTTGGATATATCCGCCGGTTATCGGTCATCGCACCAAATTCGGGAAGAAGCGTAAAGGAGAAGAGCGTAGCCGAAATTGGAAAGGAACTCAACGTTGGGTATGTTTTGCGCGGAAGTTTGGCCAAGCAATCAGAAAACCTGACAGTTTCCGTGGAATTGATCAACCCGGCGGATGAAAAAGTAGTTTGGACAGAAAGCTTTGCCGCTGTCGATGGAGATATCTTTGAGATCCAGACAAAAATCGCGGGAAAGGTATGGCACGCTTTAGGAATAGAACCCTTGCCGATGGAACGCCAGCAAATTTCAAAGGTCTATACAAAAAACCGATCCGCCTATGATCTCTATCTGATCGGGCGTTTCCAGTTGATCAATCGTTCGCCGGAAAATATTCGAAAGGCGATCAATACCTTCACGCAAGCGGTCGAAGCGGATAGTGATTTTGCGTTGGCTTATGCAGGTTTAGCAGATGCGTATGCGCTATTAAAGTCATATGAGATCCCGCCGCCCCCGGACGCCTTCGATAATGCTAAGAAATTTGCGCTTAAGGCGATCGAGCTTGATGATAACCTCGTCGAAGCGCATACTTCGCTGGCATATATCAGATTTTATGGAGGTTGGAATTTTGAAGGCGCTGAACTCGAATTTCGGCGCGCGATCCAATTAAATCCTTCCTATTCGCAGGCGCATCATTGGTTTGGATTGCTTTTGATCTCAATGAATCGACCGATGGAAGCGATAGACGAAATTGAGACCGCGACAAAACTTGACCCCAATTCTCTGATCGTTCGAACCGCACTCGCGAAGGCGTATTTTCACAATAAGCAGTTTAAGGAAGCGATCGAAGAATGTAATAAAGTTTTGATGATTCAAAAAGACTTTATTCCGGCCTATAAAATATTGCGATGGTCTTATCTGATGCAGAATAATTATCAAGCTGCGAGTTCTGCATTTCAAAACGAATTGAGTTTTAGCGGCGGCGACATCAATGATCCCGGCTGGTATATGATAGTGGCTCAGGTCGAGTCTCTGACGGACAATAAAAAAGGAATTGCCGAAAAACTGAATGCTTCCGTGAGCCATCCCGTCGTCAGAGATTCTCCGGATACATTTTCATATGAAATTGCACTGGCGTTTGATATGTTGGGCGAGAAGGAAAAATCTTTGGATTGGCTGGAAAAAGCGGAGTCAGCCGGCGACAGCGGTATTGTTTTATTGGAAGTAGATCCAAGACTAGAAAATCTGAGAAATGAACCTCGCTTTCAGGCACTTTTGAAGAAACTGAAAAAGTAAAAGTGATGTCCCGGAAGGAATGGGTTTTCTTTTTAACTTGCCACTAGATCAGCTAGTGTTTAAAGTTTTCATTACATCTTGGCTTTAGCCGAACATTCCTTTTGGGCTAAAGCCAATTGACATAGCATTTATATATATTTGGCTGAAGCCGTCCATTTTGAATTACTAATGCCACTAGCCGAAGCTAGTGGCAAGTTAGCAAGACGAATCTCACCGCGATATTTATTCCGCTACCGGCATTGCGCTGTTAACCGGAAATTTGGTTGACCAAGCGTACCCGAGAAAAGTTTGCTCAAAATCTGAACCGTTCTCGATCTTTAGTTTCCACATCCCTCTGGTTATCGCCTTTTCGAAAAACAAGGTTCTGACCATTGCCGATGCAAATGGGGAATTCGACATATTTTTACCGATGATCTTGCCATTTTGATCCAACAGCGAAACCGAAACGCCCTTATCAACCATAAAGTTTATCCCGAAATTTTCCGCCGTTTCGACCGGAACCTCTATCTCTACCGTTTGTTTCGGCAGAACGTTAACTTCCTTCAGAAATGTCTGCGAATCTTCACGTGAAATGTTCCCCGCATTTTTTGAAAAACTTATACGCATACGCGGATCATACCTCGGGCTGTGTGGATTTCCTTGTTCTACCTTCCAGCGATCGATATCGTTCGGGTCTGATCTGACGGGCTTCGGATATTTTCCGTCCGGTCCCGTTACAAGATGAGGCAAGACGAAATTTGAAAAGTTTCTCGTATCGACAAGATTTCCGTTAAGGTCATTTGCGTACGAAAAATCCGCTACGCCATGTTTTGCTGAATTAACCGTTACAAATCCGTCATTCCATTCGTAACCGCCGCAGATGATCGGTACGGGATTGCCGACGAGTGCAGCGAGTTTTGTACCGCCTGTATTTTTCACAAATTGGTTGAAACGCCCCATTTCATCATCGGTCAATTCCCTTGCGGCCTTTAATTCTTTTTTGAAAAGATTAAATTTGCCAAGAAAAACTTCGACGCACTTTGCACCGCCGTTTGGCGTCCCGAGCATCAGCAGATGT
>JBGTEI010000687.1:0-6835 GCA_041747875.1 Pyrinomonadaceae bacterium
TGGGCGGTGCCTTCCATATGCTGGGATCGATGTTTATCAACGCATTAAAAATGCTCGTTGTGCCTCTCGTTACATTTTCTCTTATTTGCGGCGTATGCGGTATCGGTGACATCGCCGCGCTCGGACGAATCGGGATCAAATCGTTTTTCTTGTATGTGTTGACGACGGTGATCGCGATCTCAACTGCGATAATCCTCGCAACCATTATTGGTCCGGGACAAGGCTTTGTAATGGAAGGGGTCGAGGTAGCTAAGGTTGCCGCTTCGGAAGCTCCGCCGGTAACCAAGATATTTATCGACATTATACCCGGAAATCCGATAAAGGCGTTTGCGGAAGGTGAAATGCTGAGCATTATTTTTTACGCAATAATGATCGGCGTCAGTCTTCTGATGATCGGAAAAGCCGTTCGGCCGGTGGTAGAAGGCGCGGAAATGCTTAACGAAGTTGCGATGAAACTCGTCGATATCGTAATGAGTTTTGCGCATATCGGCGTTTTTTGTTTGATCGCAAAGACTTTTTCCGAACAGGGAATTGGATTGCTGATGCCGATGGCGAGCTATTTCTTTACGGTGCTAGGCGCACTGGCGATACATTTTTTCATAACGATCCTGGCGATCTTATATATTTTGACCCGCTTTAATCCGCTGATCTTTATGAAGAAAATGCGTGATGCGCAGGCGTTTGCATTTTCGACGGCGAGCTCAAGCGCGACAATTCCGGTAACCTTGCGTTCCGTCGTTGAAAGACTCGGCGTAAATAATTCGGTTGGTTCGTTTACGGTCCCGCTTGGGGCGACGATCAATATGGATGGAACAGCCATAATGCAGGGTGTTGCGGCCGTATTTATTGCCAACGTTTACGGGATCCAGCTTGGTCTTGTCGGTTATCTGACGGTGATCGGGATGGCCGTGCTGGCATCGATCGGAACTGCGGGCGTTCCCGGTGTAGGGTTGATCATGCTGGCGATGGTTTTAAACCAGGTTGGATTGCCGCTTGAAGGTATTGGGATCATTATGGGCGTTGACCGCCTTCTTGATATGTGTCGAACAGCTGTAAATATAACCGGCGATGCGATGGTTTCGGTAGTGGTCGCAAAAGGCGAAAACAAAATTGATCTCGATGTATTTAACGATCCTGATGCCGGAGAATTCGATCCTGATGAAGAATTGGATTTTGATGATGAAGACGAGAAAGAGTTTGAAGAAATTATGAAGAACAAGCTGACTTAATCAGGGTTCTTTGGGTTCAATGTTGATCGAGTGGCCTTTGGCAACGAAGCTGTCTGAAAAGTGTAGCGCTGTCGTCTCGACGGCTGTCCTGAGAGCGTCTCGCTTTCGGGTCGCGTCAGCAGATGACAACGTAAGCGGCGGCAAGATGCCGCCACGACTGCCGCCGGGACGGTGGCGCTACAATTTTCAGACAGCTTCGTAAGACCGAAAGATCCACACTTATTTCGTTGAGTTTCCCGGTTTTAGTTGACCATCAAGATAATTAAAAGGCTTCCGTTTCTTAAACTACGATGAAAGTAAACTCGAAAACTATTGGCCTGTTTGCCGGACCCGTCGCTTTTCTTATGGTTCTGCTTTTCGTTCATCCGGAAGGTTTATCGAAAGAGGCAAATGCGATCCTCGCAACTACAGCCTGGGTAGCGATCTGGTGGATCACCGAATCGATGCCGATCGCCGTCACTGCACTTCTGCCGATCGTTTTGTTTCCTTTGACCGGCGGACTTTCGCTCGAAAAAACAACCGCGTCTTTCGGACACAAATACATTTTTCTCTATATCGGCGGTTTTGTACTGGCGATCGCGATAGAAAAATGGGATTTACATAAGCGCATCGCGCTTTCGATCATTAATTTTGTCGGCACGGATGTCGTCAAAATTATCCTGGGTTTTATGATCGCGACGGCTTTTATGTCGATGTGGATATCAAATACCGCGACGACGGTGATGATGCTTCCGATCGGTATTGCGATCGTCGCCCAACTCCAAAACAATCCGGCTACCGAGGAAAACGAAAATCTGATCTTCGGAAAAGCCTTAATGCTCGCCATTGCATACAGTGCATCGATCGGCGGAATATCAACACTTATCGGAACTCCGCCAAATCTCGTTTTAGCAGGAGTTGTAAAAGAAACTTACGGTATTGAGATCACGTTTTCGCAGTGGTTCATGTTTGGTTTCCCGATCTCCGTTTCACTCCTTTTTATCTGCTGGGTCTATTTGACGCGGTTTGCATTCAAATTCAAACAAAAAGAATTCCCGGGCGGCAAAGCAGAGGTGAAAAGACAATTAGCCGAACTCGGACCCGTATCCTACGAGGAAAAACTGGTACTCGCGGTTTTCATTCTAACGGCTCTGGCGTGGATCTGTCAGTCGTTTCTTATCAAGCAATTTGTTCCGGCAATTGACGACACGATCATCGCAATGATCGCGGCAGTAATTTTGTTTTTGCTTCCTGCAAAAGAAAAAGGCGAAAGGATCATTACATGGAGCGAGGCGGTAAAACTTCCGTGGGGGATCCTGCTTTTGTTTGGCGGCGGAATGGCGCTGGCTGAAGGTTTTCAGGTGAGCGGATTGGCAAATTGGATCGGCGGACAGATCACCCTTTTGCAAGGAGTTTCAATCGTTCTGGTAGTGTTTATCCTGATCGCCGCAGTAAATTTTCTTACCGAAGTTACTTCGAATCTGGCGACCACCGCAATGCTTCTTCCGATCCTCGCACCGATGGCTTTGACGATCGATGTTCATCCGTTCTTATTGATGGTTTCGGCAACGGTTGCCGCCTCGTGCGCTTTTATGCTTCCGGTCGCTACACCGCCAAACGCAGTTGTATTTGGTTCAGGATATTTAAAGATCCCCGATATGGTCAAAGCCGGGATCTGGATGAATATTCTATCGATCATATTACTTTCAATTATTGTTTATCTGCTGCTTCCGTTTTTGTGGAACTTTGACTTAACACCGTTTCCGGAGGCGCTTAAAGGAATCGCTAAATAAGGACTTTCGGCGTAAAAATTATGAGAAGACGAATTTTTTTTCAATTGCTTTTTCTATCTATCTTTGCGTTTGCGTGTTTACCGGTAATCGCCCAAGATCCCTCAGGCACTGCGTTTAAGCTCAGCGGAAAACACTCATTTGAACTCGCGGGTGCCGAAAACTGGACCGTTGCGCAGGAATTGATCGATGAGGAAAGCGGCGAATCGAGCGTCAATCCTGATTTTGCTATGGCAAAGGGAAAGAAGGTAAAATTTGATCTTTCAAAGGTAGATAAGAAAGAAACGATCTATCGACTAAAAGCAGAAGGAAAAGACCTGACAAAGGAATTTACCGTACGGGTTTTCGAGCCTAACAAGATCTCGTCCTTTTTGTATAAGACTGAACTAAACCCACCGATTCGTACGTTTATCTTCGTACCAAAATCTCTCAGCCCTAAAACAAAATTTATCGTGGTGATGCACGGGATGACGCGGACGGCATTAAAATATATCGAGTCCTGGGAGAAATGGTCGGGAAAGAACGACTATATAGTGATCGCTCCATTGTTTGATACAAAAGACTGGAAAGGTGCGGCGAAATACAATAACGGAAATATTATTACCAGTGACGGAAAAAAGGTACGTCAAAAGAAATGGACGTACCAGATCGTAGACGACATGCATGATCTTGTCGCAAAAGGATTTGGTTTATCGAATGATTATTATGATCTTTTCGGACACTCAGCCGGAGGACAGTTTGTCCATAGATTTATGCTCTTTATTCCGGATGCAAAGGTAAGAGTCGCGCTTGCGGCAAATCCCGGCTGGTACACGCTACCGGATCTTGAGCAGGGTTTTCCATATGGACTCAAACACGAAAAGCTTTCGTTTTCGAATGCTGATCTTATAAACTGGACCAATAAAAATATAATGATCCTTCGCGGAACCGATGATATTCTACGGACTGACAATCTTCAAAAAGGTCCGGAAGCGGATGCTCAGGGACAAAACAGATATGAGCGTGCCGGCTTTATGTACGATAAAATTAAGGCCATCAATCCAAAATCGAATTGGCGGCTGATCGATGCACCAAAAGTTGGTCACGATCAGGTTAGAATGGCGATAGCGGCGCAATATGTGCTCGATATGTTAAATCCAAAACAATAGAGGCGGGTGGAAATGTTTAATATGAAACTTACGAAGTTATTGATCGGACAAATAATTTGTTTACTTTTGCTTGGATCAGGAATGATCTTTGCCCGCTCGGCCGCGAAATTTAATCTGGTTATCATAAACGCCCGGATCGTAGACGGAACCGGAAACCCGTGGTTTTATGGCTCGATAGCAGTAAAAGACGGGAAGATAGCGAAAATAGGTGATTTTGTTCCTGAAAAGGGTACGCCGATCGTCGACGCAAAAAACAACATCGTCGCACCCGGATTTATCGACGTTCACTCGCATACCGAATCTATCTACGGAAATCCGCACGCAGAAAATTTTATCCGGATGGGTGTAACGACCCTTGTTACGGGAAACTGCGGCGGATCGTCTACAGGTATCGGGAAGTTTCTGGATCGAATAAAGGAGACTCCGCTGGCGATCAATATCTCTTCTCTTATCGGTCATAACACCGTAAGACGCGAAGTGATGGGACTCGACGATCGCGACCCGACTCCTGAAGAACAGCAGAAGATGAACGCATTCGTCGAACAAGCGATGCGCGAAGGCGCGGTCGGATTCTCAACCGGACTTATTTATGTTCCCGGCACTTATTCAAAAACTCCTGAAGTGGTCGAGCTCGCAAAAGCCGCTTCAAAATATAATGGAGTTTACGCAAGTCATATTCGGGACGAAGGTACAAAGGTGATTGAAGCAATAAATGAGGCGATCAATATCGGCGACGAAGCAAAAATGCCTGTTGAGATCTCGCATTTTAAGATATCCAGCAAAGCGCTTTGGGGTGAAAGTGATAAAACGATCGGACTCGTCAAAGCCGCCCGCGCGCGAGGACTGCAGGTAACGGTCGATCAATATGCATATACAGCATCTTCTACGTCGCTTGATGCCCGGATGCCAAGCTGGGCGATCGCCGGCGGCCGCGAAGAAGGAATCAAAAGGCTTGCAGATCCCGAAACACGAAAACGCATCATTGAGTCTCTGAAGAAAACTCTCAAGGAAAAGAAGTTCAAAGATCTGAGTTTTGCTTATGTCGCAAACTATCGCCCGAACCCCGAGTTTAACGGTAAGAATCTGGCGGAAATAACAAAGTCGGTTCGCAATTCCAAAAAACTCGATAAGCAGATCGAACAGATGTTTGAGATGTATGAAAAAGGCGGCGCTCAGATGGTTTACCGGGTTATGGATGAAGCGGACGTAAAAAATATCATAGACGAGCCGTTTACAATGATCGCGTCAGATTCCGGCGTACGGGAATTAGGCAGCGGTATTCCGCATCCGCGGGGATACGGAAACAATGCGAGAGTCTTAGGAAGATACGTCCGGGAATTGAAAACGATCTCGCTTGAAGACGCGATCCGTAAAATGACGTCGCTTCCCGCTCAAACCTTTCGACTGCGCGACCGTGGATTATTAAGAGAAGGCCTTGCGGCAGATATCGTGATCTTTGACGAAAGCACCGTCACCGATAAAGCAACGTTTGAACAGCCGCATCAGTATGCTGAGGGTTTTCAAACCGTGATCGTCAACGGAAAGATCGTATTCGACGGTGTAAAGATGACCGACATCATGTCAGGTCAGGCATTGTTCGGCAATGGAAAAAAATAAAATCGGTAGTTTCTTTTTGGATGTTGATCTCAGTAAACCTTATCGATTCTGCACTATGATGTGCAGTAATCGATAAGGTTTTTACTTATAACAAGTTCTTCCGCTAAAGGGTTTGTGTTTATGTAAGCGCTGACCATCAATTACGCTAGAACTCTCGAACTTTACACGATCGGATCGCGATTTTTTGCAAAAGGTAAAGACACGTGCAAATATTGTTTTTATGGATACAAATACCAAGGTTTTCATACCTATACTTCTCGGCACAAACCGGAAAGACCGCGAAAGCGAGAATGTTGCACGTTGGGTGCTTGACCAAATGGAAGCGCGTGAAGAGATAGAAACTAAATTCTTTGACGTCCGCGATTTTGATCTTCCAAAAGATAATTACGGAACAGAGATCGGCAAAGATTTTCCCGAGTGGCGGGATGCGATCATTCGTGCTGACGGACTCGTTATTGTTACACCCGAATATAATCACGGCTATCCGGGAAGTCTAAAGAGCGTCCTTGATCTTCTGTTAAAAGAATATATTCATAAGGCGGTCGGGTTTGTCGGTGTTTCTGCGCAGGTTTGGGGCGGCACGCGTGTCATCGAAGCTTGTGTTCCGATGGTTCGCGAACTCGGACTGGCGGTGACATTTTCGGACCTCAATTTTCCGCGTGTCCAGGATAAATTTGACGACGCGGGAAATCTACTCGATGATGCTTACATCGAGCGCGCAAAAGGGTTTCTGGATGAACTCGTCTGGATGAGCCGGGCGCTCAAATGGGGACGCGGGAATTTGCCTTCAAAGTACCATCAGAATTAGAAATTCGAGCAATGAAGAATCTGATTAACATTACCGGTGTGCTTTTTATCGTTTTTATGGCGGCATTGGGCTGCCGCAAAATGGACGTCACAGATTCCCAATTCCCTGCGTGTATCACCCCAAATGGAGCAAAAATAGGTTTTGGATACGGGACCAGAACGTTTGTAATTGATGGAAAAAACGGAAACATTCTCCATAGATATTCACGCATTGCAAAACACCCGGCTTTAGTTTGCTCGGCAAAAAATGAGGTATTTGCAGTTT
>JBGTEI010000688.1:0-4213 GCA_041747875.1 Pyrinomonadaceae bacterium
GAAGCGCTCCGTAATTCATACGGCTTTTCTCATAAATCCGAATTACGAGCCAGATCAGGAACAATTCCATGATATCCGGGTTTCTTCTTAAGCCATTCGTAGAATCCGCTTCTTTGTACCTGTAAGACCCGGCACAGCGCCGTCACCGGGTAATTAGCCTTCTCCTTGCTGATAAACCGATATTTCAGTTCGTTTCCCGCACAAAGAAGTCAGTGGCCTTTTTTAAGATCTCGCGCTCCATCTGAAGTTCCCGAACTTGCTTCTTAAGACGCCGGATTTCTTCTTGTTCAGGTGTCTGACGCCCTTTTCCAGGAAACGCTTGTTCCTTTGACCCTTTTATACGATCGCACCCACTTGCCGATCGAATTCGTTGTAACCCCCAGTCGCCGCGACACTTCCGACTGCGTCAATCACTCTTCCATCACCAGTTTGACCAAGCCAAACTTAAACTCGTCCGTATATTTCGGCGTTCCCTTTCTGCTCATTTTCCTCTAACCTCACTTTATTGCATTTTATAGCATTTCGAGGTGTCCGGTTTCATTGAGCCAGTTCACAATGCTATTTTTATCTGGTTTTGGGAGTTTTGGTTACGATCCTAATTTTCGGCAGTTTTAACACGCTCGATTCCAAACAAGTTATTTGAAATACAAATAACTCTACCGGATAAAAGAAACAGTAGAAATAAATAGCTTCCCCCGGTTTAAATTCGCGAACTTCAATAGGTCTAGTTTCCTTACTCGCCGCAAATAGTTTCGCTGAGAGAGATAACTCGTCTGGCTTCACAATATTTATGTCTGCATTGGACTTTTAATTGTCACATTTCCGCACGAATATCCGCATTTAAGGTTAACAGCAGTATTTCTTGCATTCGTACGAGTTCGGGAGTTAATAAGTTATGAGTGAATTTTTATTAAAACTATTCGCACTGGATACTTGGGAGCTGAATAAGATCTTCTTAAATTTCGCTAAGACCAAATTTGTATCCGAACAGTCGCAGCTTATTCAGGAGCGCGGTTCGTGGGTAAATCCATTTGTCGTCACCAGTAATGGTGAAACACAGTTCAATTTTACAGATCCGCGGGTGCAGAATGCAATCAAGGCCGAATTGATAGAGATCTGGTCCCGATACAATGGCGTACTCTCAAGGGTTAAACCTCCCGGAAACCCGGTTTACACAACATGGGAATGGGTTACTCAGCAAAAGTTAATTCAGCACAAGTTCCAGAGTAATATACGAACCCGGCTCGAAGATTACAATCGGCAAAATGTCGAGGCAGGTAACAAGCTAGCCGCCAGCGCGGTATTGGGTTCGGTCGCCAAACTAGCAGCCGATACGGCACTGTTATTGACCGGATTAGGGATCGGAACATCGACGTTAGCAGGATCGGGTTTTACCTTATTCCAAACCGCGGGAAAACTAAAATCGGCAGCTAGTCTAAGTACATTTTTCGGCGCTTTTGGTGTAGGTGTAGGAAAAAGTTTCGGTTGCACGCTTGCGGAAAATTGGTCGGCCGCAAAGTCTGCGGACCTGTGGTTTACAATCCGGACGGATGGCACCAAGAATACCGCAATGGAATTACCGGGTTTCGCAAAGTCAGTTTACGACGATGAAATGAATAGACTTGAATCGGGAAACAAGTCAAAAGCACGCGAATTGACAAGCAGCAGTGCAAAACCACCCCCGGCCGTTAAGCCGCCAGTCAACTACAATTTATCCGCCAAGGCCCCTCCAAGAGGCGTGGCAATGAGACAGCCATGGAACAATCCAAATTGGGCGACACCGAATGGAAGGCCTCCTCGGGTGCCAACACCTACAGTAAGAGCACCGGCAACGACCTCGGCACCGACTGGCACGGGTTCTTCAATTAATGCCGGAACGGCAATAAAAGGCGGTGTCTATCTGATGGCGGTTTGGAGCGCAAGTGAAAGTCTGAAGGAATTTAAGAAACATGCTTGGGACTTGAAATTGTAGGGTCACGCTTGATCGCTGAACATTATTTTAGATCGTATTTACAAGTCAGAGATCGTTTCGGGCGCTTTTGTCCTTTTGAAATGATGGTTGCTCAGGACGAATAATCGAGCCGTATTTTTAAAGGTTAATAGTCAGCGTTAAATACTTATTTAATTTAGATGATCGCTCAATAACGAATCTAAACAAGTGTCTTATTATACAAGCCTTGATAAATCTATTCCGGTTTTAACGATAAGGTATTGTTGATACCTAGCGGTGAAAATCAGGTTGAAACACCCGCTTTTAAACCTCGTCATCGCTCGCAGCCCAATTGATATTTCCCATTGGGAATCTGGAATCGACGAGAGTTCCGCCGAAAGCGATAGGCATTTTACTTTGCGAGTTTGTTATTCGGCACACACTAGATCGATCTCGAACGGATCATGCAATAATACGATTCTTAAGAATGTAAAATTATTCAGATCGCAACTCGATCAACACCGACATTGCTTTTACTCCTTCCCAAATACGATTAATAATTGTTAAACCCTTCCAATCTTTCGTTTTCCTTTTTTTCTAAATTTTCCTATGGGAAGATTTACGATACCGTTTCTTGATAAATAAGCGGAGCCTTTTAGCCACATAGAATTTCTACCTCAAAATTATGTTAAAGATTTGTCAGAGTTTCAGCATTATTCCCGCATATTGTAATGAAGTCATTTTATTGGAGGTAAATTATGTTATTTGCGTTTGAAGGCACAGGAATGTCGGGATGGTTAGGAAACAAAGGGCTAAACGATATGAGAAATACGTCTAGTTTTGTTTGGAGTTTTTATCAAAACAGTTGCGATCCAACAAGTGTTAAGGAATATTTTCCAGGTCCGAATATTCAGGGGTCACAGTGTGACGATATTGTCACCAGGGCACAGCAGTACTATTTGGATAATAAGGAATTGGCAAAAAGACTAAACGCTGCACCAATATCAATCGTCGGCTATAGTCGTGGAGCTTATATTGCGATGTGTTTTGCACTCTGGCTCCAAAGGAAAGGTGTTACTCAATTGCAATTTATGGGTCTCTTTGATCCTGTTGGAATGGATGCTTCCATGAACGTATTAGAAAAAACAGGCAAGGTACCGACAAATGCATATTTAAAGTGCTTTCAGGTTCACCGCGCACCCTATATTGGCTCAAGAAACATCACAATGAACTATCTTGGACAGAAGTACCGCGACGGAAAAACCGTTACTCAACTTGAATTGCCTGGTTCTCACGCAGCGATGGGGGGATGGCCCAATGAAGCAGGCTTTGCAGACGCCCCAACACCTGGTCAGGGTGATCCTAATAATCCAAAAGCGTTTCATCACTACAAAGAATTAACTGCTTGGTGGCTAGCTGGAGACTTTATTTCTCAGCACGGAATGGCGAAAGGAGCTTTAAAAAACCGCCTGGTTGGTCCACGACCACGTTATTTGCTGCCCAGTTCTGAGTGGGATACTAAAACCCCCATTGACTATGGCAAGGATGGTAATAGAACCCGACCTTCTGATCCGCTGCCGAAAACACCGTACTAATCGAATTGATATCCCGACGGAACGAAAATCCTCTCGGCTAAAATAAGTTTTGCCACGGGAAAATTTTTAATATGACAAAAAACAGAACTCAGGTTGCGCTCATTACCACTCCGAGTGCAACCCGGTTTTAGCAATACTATTTACTTTGTATTCGAGATGCAGTGCCGAAATAACCTAGAGGAGATCCCCCAATAAAATTTGTAATCAGACTGAAACTATCATCGTATTGCCATAAGATAGACGTATCTTCTTATACCCGCTAACTCCTAAATTTATTCTTTAGGAAAGCGGCAAAAATAGGATTCCTAGATCAAACTCCCAACTTCATAAAATAATACTGATCTGGTCAAAACTTCCGAATCGTTCATAATCATAATTGTTCCGCTTTTTCGACAATCTATCTGCGTCTTATCAAAATCCTTTTATTTATCAATCCTGTGGTCTCTGATTTCCAATAACATCTCTCATTTTCATTACTTTGTCATAATATCCCCACAAAAAACGCATACTAAAATAAGAACGATCTATTTTCTTTGTGGATAATTGCAAATGGTGATTGAGAATCGTTGGATCGCATCTTATTTTTTATCGATCAGCAGTTTCACTTTAATTTTTTTTTGCCCGTGTGTCGGCATACTTAAAAGGAGAATAATAATGGCAGCAAAAAAGAATCCGGTTTATAACATCG
>JBGTEI010000689.1:0-4821 GCA_041747875.1 Pyrinomonadaceae bacterium
CACTCTGATCAAGTGGAAGGAATTTTACGAAATTTTGGAGAATGCGACCGACAGATGCGAACGTGTTGCGAATATTATCGAAAGCATTGTTCTCAAACACAATTAATTCAAAATCTTTCGCAAAGCATTGTTCAAAGGATAGACATTTTTGACCCGTGAACACCCTTTGGATCTTTCGACCCCCAATCCGAAATATATGGACGGACAATCAGCGGCCTTCAGTTTAGTAGTGTTCATAATTATCATTGCACTGGTTTTTGACTACGTGAATGGTTTTCACGACGCCGCAAATTCTATCGCTACTGTCGTAGCTACAAGAGTTTTATCTCCTGGTGCTGCCGTCGCATGGGCAGCTTACTTTAACTTCATAGCATTTCTGGTATTTGGAACAAGCGTTGCAAAGACGATCGGCGGCGGGATGGTCAACATCAATACGATCACGCCCGATTATCGGCTCTACGTTTTGCTGGCAGGGCTACTCGGCGCAATTATTTGGAACTTGATCACATGGTATTTGGGACTACCGACACAGAGTTCGCACGCACTCGTCGGAGGATATGCCGGTGGAGCGATCACTGCATATATCGGAACAAACGGGATCGCCGGCGTTGAAGGAGTTCTGATCGCCGCGGGTTGGATCAAGACGCTTTCGTTCATTATCCTTTCTCCCTTGATCGGGATGGCGCTTGGATTCTTTTTTATGGTTACTGTTTACTGGGTATTTCACATGATCACTGTTTCGAAGGTTGATAAAGTTTTCCGTGTCGGCCAATTATTTTCGGCCGCAGCTTTCTCACTCGGGCACGGTGGAAATGATGCGCAGAAAACAATGGGATTTATCACTGCGGTATTGGCGGCCGGCGGCGTATTAAGCTACGGTGAAGGCGGCTCGCTTCCGGCAGTTCCATTTTGGGTGATCCTCTCTGCGCACGCGGCGATCGGATTGGGAACTCTTTCTGGAGGATGGCGGATCGTAAAGACAATGGGAACAAAGATCGCAAAACTTCAACCTGTTGGCGGTTTTTGTGCTGAAACTGCCGGTGCTTGAACGCTTTTCGGCGCTACGATTACCGGAATTCCGGTTTCTACAACACATACGATCACGGGCTCGATCGTCGGTGTCGGATCAGCAAGACGGCTTTCAGCAGTAAAATGGGGCGTGGCTACAAAGATCGTTTGGGCATGGGTTCTGACTATTCCGATGGCGGCAATAATTGCGGCGATCTCTTACGGTGTGATAATTCTTATCGACAAGATCGTTTGATCGGAAAGAAGTTCAAAACTTATAGTTTAAGGTTCCAAGTTCAAGGTATAAGGTTGAACATACGGGACATCAATTTGGTCAGGCGGACGATTTGACCTATTCTTCCCGTTTTACCTTTGGCGGCTCTTTTTTATCACCCCAATAAAAGGCGCGAACGACCAAAAAGTAAACCACCAGACACAAAACCAGCAGAACAAAAAAGAAAACGATCATCCACGCAAATACAGACATTTGGAAAGTTTACTGTGAATTCTACTTTCGCTCAACCGGCACTTTATCAAGTGTTCGTGTAGTATTTTCGACGACGCTTGCCGGACGTTCTCTCGCTTCGTTTAACTGGTTTACATTTGCGGAATTTATCGCCTGAGGCTGTTCGTAATCTGGAATCGTTTTATCCGCTTCTTTTGATCTGCCGGCCAGATTAGAGATCTGCCGAAGGATCAGAAATGAAATTAAAGAAAGAGCCGCGAGATAAAAGACAATAATAGCCACAATCGCGCCGGGATCAAGCGATTCTCTGCGCAACAAAATCGCTACAAGTCCGACCAAGGCTCCAAATCCTGCAAATCCGATATAACCAAGCGATGTCGAAAGATTCTTTGCGACCGATTCATTTTCGGAAGGTCCGGAGTCCTGCATTTTTCCTCCGCATTGATTGCAGTAATTTAGTCCTTCCCTTACTCTATTTCCGCAGTTTGAACAGTACATAACATTTGCCTGACAAGTATTTTATTTATGGGGAGAAATTTTGTCCTCGAGCCAATCCGTCAGATCCTGAACGGTTTCGATATGGATCGGTTTACCCTGCCATGCCTTAAACGCGAAGATCAGCAGCATTATTGTCGTCACGACTGAAAAGATCGAGCCGGCGAAGCTGGCCAGATCACTTGCCCAACCAAGAATTCCAAGCACGTACAGTACGATGAAAACACCAAGATTTGCGGCGATTCCCTGCGCTGCGTGGTAACGAACGCGCGGTTCACTTTTTGGGATAAAAATTAGTTCGATGATGCCGGCGATCAGGCCGATATAGCCAAACGGAATATAAGGAAGTGCAAGCAAAATGTTTTCCGGAAGACTAATACTACCAATGTTTAGCGAGCGGCTCTTATCGTGAGAATCATCGGCATAGAGCTTTTGCGCTTGGTATTTGATCGGCTGCGTTTCCTGATTTCCGTATGATGAATTGAACGCGCCAAACTCAGCCTCGCTGAATTTTCGCGTTTGCACCTCGGTATCGACCGGATCGGCAAACTTCGCCGTCGAGCCATCGGAATTTTGCAGCACCGTCGTCGTCGCCGCTTTTGCTTTTACTTCCTCCGGAAAATTAGGATCAAGAGGATTTGTATCGAATTTTTTCTTTGCCTTTGCCATTTGTGTATTCTTTTTACGATATTCTATGTTTTTTAGTTCGAAAAATCGAATTTTTGATACAACCTAATTCGAAATAGAATTAAACAGTAATGGATACGTGGCGCTTGACTGACCGCGATATTGAGGCCGGAAACCAAACAGAATTATCTTCCCTTTTCCCATTTGAACCTCCACAAGAGCCGCCTTTCCGGCGATCTTTTCGGCGCCCAATGCCCAACCGGAGAGTAATATTTCTTTTGGTTCATCCGGATATCTGGCGATCACTTTTACTCGAGCATCATCCAAAACTTCAAATGTCGGTGAATCTTCAAACCACGCGATCGATTCAGCCTGCATCCCTTTTGCTATCGGATGAGCCGTATCTAGCTTTGTCCTAAGGATCGATCCGGGAATGTAGAAATCCTTTCTTGGAACTCCGTCCGTCACGTCTTTGAGCGGAAGCTTAAACTGCTCGATCGCAAAATCCGATGCACGGTTTAGGAAGATAAGTCTTCCGCCGTCTTCTACGAATCTTTTTAGATTTTCAACACCTTCTTTCCCGACGCCACCCGTATATTCACTCGGCATCGCATCTTCCTTATAACCATTCAGTATTTGGTTTGGCGATTGATCGGGGAAGATAATTGTCATAAGTGCCGGATCAATTGTGCCGGCAAATAGTTTGTCTGTTGCTTCTACAAGTTCGGTACAGCTCGCGGATGACCTGCCTGCAAATCGTTCAATGATCCAACGAGTCCAACCCTCATCCATAACCGGAATGCTTGAACGGTAAAGTGCAAATTTATCCATTTGACCGCTGCTCTTTCCGCATCCGGACCCTACTCCGTATCCATATCCGCCATCATAATTTGTAAACGAAAACGGAGTATTGATTTCCGTTACTTTGACATCTGTCATCAGCGAAAGGGAATGTGCCGTAACATCATAAGGCGGGATCGGTTTATTCTCGCCGTCCAACAAATCAGGGTACTTTTGGCGTTCAAGCAGTGCTTTCGCAAAGTTTCCATAAGGCTGGGCAACCGGGATCACGATACTCCAGCTTTTATAAGAAACCCCGTTAATTTCGGTATCCTGCGACAATCTGCCCGATTCTACACCGCCGGCTTTTAGAATTTGCATCAGATCCAGACTTCTGAAGTAGGCATCATTGTTACCGTTCTGACTGACGCTCTCAGGCAGAATATATGCAAATAATTCTCCGTCCTTTCGGGGTCGGGTCGCTTCTTTGCCGATCTCATAAAATCTCTCAAGCCAATCTTTTCGTTTCTCAGCCGCATGTTTCATGAGGTAGAATGCGCCGGTCGTCATATAGTTTGTAATATCGCGCATTCCCCATTTTCCGCCTTTCCAAACCGGTCCGAAATTCTCCGATTCTTCCCTTGCATCAAAACCGCGACGTCCTCGAAGATCGTCGAATTTAACTTCGATCGGCGTTGCAAGATCTGCTGAAGCCGTCTCCGACAAGATCCTGACGCCGCCGTGATAATGAGAATAAGCCCGCGCCGGTGTCCATGCATCGTAGGTCGTATTAGTCGTAATTCCCTGAAAACCCTTATCACGCATTTTCTTTGCCATGTATTTTCCGATATCGCTATATCCCTCGATGATCTGTTTCGGAACATTTGGCTCTACCGGCGGTTCATAAGGCGGAATGAAAAATCTCGCCGCGGTTTGTCCCTGCTGATGGATATCGTGAACGATCTGCGGACGAAAGACATTGTGGATCTTATCGACGGTAAGCTGGGTTTCAACTTGTGTAAATGCATACCAATCGCGGTTGTTATCATGCCCGACGTACTTATGATAAAGCTCCGGTGGCGAGGTTCCTTCAAATTTTGTACCGAGCGTTTTGTCGTACCAATTCTTTACGATGTCGACGCCATCCGGATTTAGTGAAGGGACAATAATAATGATCGTTTCATCAAGGATCTTTTTGATGTCCGATTTATTTGAAGACGCAAGTCGATAAGCAATGAGCATCGATGAAAGCGTTGAACCAACTTCGGTCGAATGAATTCCGTGGGTGATCAAAACAAAAGTTTTACCTTGTTTTATAAGTTTTTGAGCTTCCTTATCATTCCGGTTGATTTTGCGCGGATCGGCAAGTTGGTCATTTATCGCGATGTATTTTTGGAGATTTCGAATATTACCCGGAGACGAGATTAACGCATAAACAAAAGGTT
>JBGTEI010000690.1:0-3937 GCA_041747875.1 Pyrinomonadaceae bacterium
TTGATAATCCCCGTCAGACGGTCACTCTCCATTTGGATAATTCCGCCATACTCTCTTATCCGCTCCATATTATTTGAACGTCCGGAATGGATCAGATCGCCAAAAGCTCTGATCGCGGTAAGCGGCGTTTTTAGTTCGTGCGAGATATTCGCCAGAAAATCAGACTTAAGCCGTGCGATCTTCATTTCACTTTGGGCTGCACGAACTGTCATCAAAAGTCCGAGCAGTGCGAGCGAAGCCGCGATAAACCCAAGTATTATGCTCGTCTGAAAATAGTTTCGGGAAATAACCGCCTCGGCATCGGGCGCGGTAATACTAAAGGTGAGCTTTGGGAAAAGTCTCTCGGATTCCGCAAATTGGCGGGATTGAGACAGGATCGAGCGAACTTCTGATGAATCTACCGGGCTTTTTTTTCCGTCAAAAGTTACCTGATAATTTAATTTTCCAAACAGATCGTCGGTCGAAGTGCTTCTGTTCTCGTGCTTTTCAACAAGCTCCTGATAGTAATTAGCGGATGGAAATTTGATCGCACTCGCACTAAAGATCAGCAAACCGACCAATTCGCGTTCGCTATCGAGTTTTGTCGCACTGTTTTCAAAAACCGTATGAAAAAAATACTGCCGTGTTTTTTCTTTCGGACTATCAGGATCAAACGCAGAATAAACGGTTGTCTGAGGTTCCATTTCGATCGACTTCCACGCCCGCTTTAATGATTCAGAACTTTCAACATCCTCTACCATTTGGCCCAAAGGGACGATTCCATTCTTTCCGGCATCAGGATTTCCCTTCTTTGGCGGCATGAATTTCAGCGACTTCCACGATTCATCTTCTTTTCCGGGCTCGAGAAAAACTACATGAAATTCTTCAGCCTCAGGATACCGGTTTGTAAGTGTCGTTAGAATTTCTTCGATGACAGGAATATTGCGCTCACGGATCCTGTTTTGCCGGAAGGCATGCATGATGTGATTTGCACGGTCGAGAATCCCGCGTTTTGCATCTTCGGACATCTCCAGCAGCCGCAACTCAAGATTTGCCTTCATCGTCGCTTGGGTCTGTTCCTGGGTTCGCAGAATTGACTGATACTGCATATAAAGAAGCGCAAGGATCGCGATCACGATCACCGCCGACGCGATCAATAGATATGAATATCGTTTGAGATTTATCCAATTCTTAGTCACAAGTTCATTCATATTAGCTAATTTCTCTCAAAGAAATATCAACACCGCTCAATTGTTACATTTTGTTACAAATTTGTTACGAATTTTAAACTATTGTCGGTTTAGTATGTGCTAGTGTATCAAAACGCTAATCGAGCTAGCAGTAGTAGATTCGTCAAAAAGCAGTTTATCAATCGCATTCGATTTATCGAAAATCTAAACACACCGTAGATCAATAAAGAGGGAAAGTAATGAAAAAGATCACTTCAGTATTTGTAATTGTTGTAGCAATGGTTCTTGTATTTACCGGTTTCGCCGACGCGCAGTCATTGCGCGGTAAGATCGACGGTACCGCTAAAGACGCGCAGGGCAATTCTGTTCCCGGCGCAGCGGTTACCCTGACAAGCACTGATACAGGAGAAAAGGCAAAAACTATCTCCGGTGATGACGGCGCTTATGTTTTTGCGGAAGTAAAACCAGGAACATATTCGATCGTCGCTGAAGCGACCGGTTTTAAGCGGCTAATAATTTCGGACATTACGGTTCAGGTTGCGACGGTATCAACTGTTTCGCTAAATCTTGAAGTGGGCGGAATTGCTGAGGAAGTAACGGTCAACGCAAGCGAGGCGCAGGAAGTGATCAATCCGACAAACGCCGAGGTTGGCGATGTTGTTGACCGCCAAAGGATCCTTGAGCTCCCTCTTGATGGAAGAAATCCTTTCGAGCTCACCGCTCTGAATGCGGGTGTTCAGACAAAATCGAATTCTGACGGAGAGATCAGAAATTTTTCTATAAATGGAAATCGAACGGTGGCAAACAATCTGACGGTTGACGGTGTAAACGCCTCCGATAACTTTCTAAAAACGCCGGCAAACATTACGCTCCCCGTTATCCCGGTCAGCGTTGAAAGCATCGGCGAATTTAAGGTAACAACCTCTTTGCCTTCGGCCGAATTTGGCCGCGGATCGGCTCAGATCAATGCGGTTACTGCTTCAGGCACAAATAAGTTCCGCGGTTCGATATTTGAATATCACCGCAACACGGCGTTTAACGCAAACAACTTCTTTAATAATTCGACAATTCTTGACACGGGAAACAATGTAGAGCGTGAACCTTTGATCCGAAACCAATTTGGCGGCAGACTTGGCGGACCGATCTTCAAAGACAAAGCATTCTTTTTCGCTTCGTATGAAGGTAAGCGCGAATCGCGCGGTCTTTCGAGAAACCGTTTAGTTTATACTGCGGAAGCACTGACCGGGCAATTTAGCTACATCAAAGGACTTCCGACCACACCGGCAAATGTAGCTGCCGCTACGATCACCGCGCCGGCCGGAACATTGACTACACAGAGCGGAACATGCCGCGCAACGGCTGGCGGAACTCCTGCGAGGGTGGTAATACCGACCGGCGCAATTTGCGTTGTCAATTTACTTGGAATTCCGAACACTAATCGCTTTGGCCAGCCAATTGATCCGACCGTCAGAGACTTTATGTCATCAATGCCTTTGCCAAATAACTTTCAGATCGGCGACGGTATAAATACCGGCGGATTTCGCTTTAATTCAAGTGTTATTCTGCCGACCGATCAGCTCTCAACCCGAATCGATTATCGTTTTAACGACAAACATTCATTTGAAGCAACTTATAACTACGGCGATATTCTTTTTAACGGCGACTATATAAACTCCGGCGAGCCTGCATACCCGAATTCAACTTTTAGAACCCGCAACACTGTTGGCCGCGGAATATCAGGAACTTTTCGCTCGATCATTAGTCCGACGATCATAAACGAAGCTCGATTCGGAGCTCAAATTTCGACACTTACTTTTGGCAATACAGCGGATTATGCAAGAGGTTTTACAATAGATCTTGCGGATGTTTTCGATCCCGAAAACGACAATATCGGCTCAGGCAGAAATCTTAGAGTTTTGCAGTTTACGGATAATGTGACAATTCTGCGCGGTGATCACAGCTTCAAAACAGGTGTTGAGATCAGAAATCCGTGGGTTCGGCGGTATTCATTTACGGGAACCATTCCAAATATCGATTTCAGCACAAGTAACCTGACCGGATATTCGCAAGCTTCGAATTTTCAGGGCAGTACATCTACCGATTATTTGAATGCCAGAGAGTTGGTAAATACTTTGACGGGTGCGCTCGGAACTGTTACTCAAGTTTTCAACGTAGTCGATCCGACATCGCTTGTCGCCGTGCCCGGCGCCCCGGAAGTACGCAAATATTCAAATTGGGAAACAAATCTGTATTTTCAGGATTCGTGGCGTGCCCGGCCAAATCTGGTTCTAAATCTCGGTGTAAGATACGAATTCAATACTGCTCCAACAGAAGAGGATAATCTTGGATTATTACCGGTTGGCGGTTCGGCGGCGCTTTACGGAATATCGGGCGACGGAAATCTGTTTATGCCGGGGACCTTTGGAGGTTCGGCGCAGACAATATTGGATTTCCCAGCGGGCGGCAAGCTTTACAATGCCGATAAGAATAACTTCGCTCCTGTTATTGGAGTTGCATGGGATCCATTTAAGGATGGAAAGATGTCCGTCAGAGGCGGGTATCGGATCAGTTATTTTCAAGGCTCCTTCAACACGATCGACGGAACTCTCGATGACAATGAAGGCCTGATCATAACCACTACTAACGCCGTAAACACAGGATATATCCGTGACGGAATCCCGGTTACACCTACGCCCGTTGCGACAATTCCTGCAGTTCAAAGCATTCAAACAAATTCAACCACAGATGTTCGTGCTTTTAACGAAAAT
>JBGTEI010000691.1:0-1772 GCA_041747875.1 Pyrinomonadaceae bacterium
ATAAACTTACTTCGCAGCGCCTGAATGCTTCTTCATCAGATCGATCGCACGGTCTCCTAACTTGAAAAGGTGAGCGTGCGCGCGGTTCCCGTTTGTCAGGATCGCAAATCCAAACTTTTTATCGCGGTTTCCGAGCAAGAATGCGGTATAACCGGAAAGACTTCCGCTGTGCGCAAAATATCGGTCGCCGTCTTTTTCCTGTGCCCACCACGTTAAACCGAATCCGGCAGTTTCATTGCCCCAGATCCCTTCGATCCCGCCTTTAAATTGATCGTATTGACGCGTCATCATCTGATCCATCGTCGCTTCGCTGATAATTCGTTTGCCATTAAAAACTCCGCCGTTGAGGTTGGCGATCATCCAATTCGCCTGATCGAGGATAGTTCCATATGTGATTCCCGCGGGATAAACCGCCGCCTTGATCCGGACGGCCGGTTGCTGTTTTCCCGTGTCTTTGTTGTAAACATAGGGAACTGACAAGCGCTCATCCATACCGGGCGTTGGGTCAAACCCCGTGTCCTTCATTTCAAGCGGCTTAAAAACGTTTTCCTCAACATATTGCCTGTAAGGAACGCCGGAAAATTTTTCGACCAAATACCCGATCAGCGTAAAAGCGGGGTTTGAATACTCAACTTTTGTCATCGGCGGTTCGTGAACTTTGAGCACCTTCCGGACAAATTCATCAACGGTTATCGGAGCAGTATTGCTCCAAACCGGAACTGCACCAAAATCGCCGGTTAAACCGGACGTGTGTGTAAAAAGATGGCGAAATGTCACGGGGTTTTTAGGATCGTCGCCCTGGATCTTGAAATCCAAATACTTACTTACCGGCTCATCAAGCTTAAATTTGCCCTTTTCCATTTGCTGAAGAAGTGCAACGGTCGACATCGATTTAAATGTTGAACCGATCAAATAGACAGTATCTATGGTCGCCGGTGTTCGGGCCCAGAGATTCGATTCACCGTAAGCACCGGTCCAGATAACCTTATCGCCGGAAACCAAAGCAACCGTTGCCGAAGGTATCTGTCCATCGATCATCGCCTTGCGGATCTCGGGTTCAAGATCGGCGGCGAGCTTATTCAAGTCAATGTCCTGTCCAAACGATACATATGTGAAAACGCTCAAAACCATCGCAGCGTTTATCAACAATAACCAAAACCTGATATGTATATTTTTTTGTCGTAATTTATTCATTATTCTCTATTAAAAAAATGCGAAACACTTACTCGTTTACTCAATATGTCTCCCTGAACAGAAAACAAAGTCATTCAGTCTTAACTTCGGGTGTCTGAAGAGACTCATTTCGTAGTTTTTGTCATCGAAGATGACCAACAATATAGCGTAGCGAGAATCGCTACGTCCGATTCAAAAAGTCGTCCCGTCACCGAAGGTGACGAACTTAAAACATTGATTGTGCGACACTTACAGCGCCTAAACGAATGATTATCGATTTCGTAGGGCTTCACCCTACGCTATATTGTTCGTCGCCGCCCGCGACAAGATCCGTGATTTTCAACGTTTCTGCTACCTTCTAGACAGCCTTAGTTAATCGAACTCGATAAATGCCAAAAACCCGCTGTTTTCAAAGCGTTTATTTCATTCCGCGACCCTGTCCGTAAATTACTTTCCCCGGTTTCGCCCCGGTGTGTTTTCCGTCTTCGGCAACAACCACTCCATTGACCAGTACATAATTAATTCCTAACGGACTGAGAAGCGGCTGCTCAAATGTTGCGCGGTCTTGGATCTTGTCGAAATCAAAAATCACAACATCG
>JBGTEI010000692.1:0-3577 GCA_041747875.1 Pyrinomonadaceae bacterium
CGGAGATATAAAGTCACGTGTTGCGAATCTGCATGAGCTTTCTCCCGACATGTCGATAGACGAACGATTGGACGCAGCCATCGTGCAGAAGTTATTGCCAAAGCTTCATGGTTCCCAGAGACAGTTGGAATCGATCCTTAACATTCTTGGGAATTTATGTCTTGTGGAAGGTTTCGAACTGCCTGTTGGTGAACTTTTTGACCGTGAAAAATTTAATTTATCTGAGTCCTCAGATAAAGTCCGATTTCCCGTCTCACTTGAGAAAATCACAAGAATGTATCGTAATGCCCACGCCAATGGATTTACGAGTTTCGCTGAGGCTTGAACCGGAGTGATAAGTGGAATCAGTCACGATACAACTTGGCTCTAATAATTCGGATTCTCTGGTTATATATCCGGGTTCCGGAGGTGTGGAATCGCTTATTGAGGTCCCTGAATCTGAAGCGGATGAATGGGGAGAAGCCACAATACAGCTAAAAGAGGGCTGCACGTACGAGTACAGATTCAGCGAACCGGACCTGGAATTTGTTGAAGCACAAGGAATCGTAATTCCGCTTAAATCTGACGAACGATTAGGCGTTATTTCTCCAAATACATACGTTGGGTCGCTCGAACTGAATGTTAGACGGAAGAGCACAGATCTGTTAATTCACACTGTTCGTCTTGAAATTCGATCAGTTAAATCCAGCTACCGAGAAGACTACAGATTCATGGTAGAAGCGATTACAGAAAAATGCACCGATCTCCTGATGCAGGTCAGCTCACCGGTAACCCAAAGCTTCGCACCGGATTTCGAAAGGGATTCAGAAACCGCTTACCAACGATTTTCCTTTGTAAACTCTATTGTGGGTTCGGAATCATTTGCTTCGGCTATGAACAGGATTCTCACATCGCCTGCAACACGATGGTCAAGCGAATCCGAAGAGAAAGATATCCGCCATGTCAGACGATTGGACCGTTCTGCTATCAGGCAATTTGCTTCATCTGCAGTCCGGCTTGAAGTTCCGATCAATCATCCGATCCGAAACATAGGCTTAAAATCGGTTCCTGCAAAAATAATTTCGACTAAAAAAACGGACACTGTCGATACACCTGAGAATCGTTTTATCAAACATGCGTTGGAAACGTTCCTTACTTTCTGTTTGGGATTTGAAGCATCGATTGAAAAACACAAGTCCAAAAAATACGCCACATTAGCGGGTTCTGATCGTCAAGCTACGCGGGCACAAAAGGAAGCAAAAGCGACGATAAAAATCTTGGAGAGGTTTCTTAATCATTCGATGTTTGCCGAGGTCTCGCGACCGGAGACCCTTCCTTTAAATAGCCCGACGCTTCAGAGAAAAGCCGGATACCGCGAGATCCTTCGTGTTTGGCTTATGTTTGACCTCGCGGCGCGTTTGGTTTGGAAAGGCGGTGAAGACGTATATAGCGCCGGGAAACGTGATGTCGCAACGCTCTATGAATACTGGCTATTTTTCGTACTTTTGGATGCGGTTGAAGATGTTTTTACCGTCAGCCCGAAAAGCCTGAGTTCACTTTGGAGAAAAACAGGCGATAAATTGGCTCTTCAATTGAAGCAAGGCGTTCGAACTGTTGTTAAAGGGGTATTTGATTCAGGTACAAGAAAACTGAATGTCCGGTTTAATTACAACCGAACGTTTTCAGGCGGAAAAACTTATCCGGAAAGAGGGAGCTGGACAAATACCATGCGCCCGGATTATACGCTTTCTTTTTGGCCTGTCGGCGTTTCGCTTTCGACGGCGGAGAAAGAAGAATTAGTAACGCATGTTCATTTTGACGCGAAGTATAAGGTTGATGGATTCATGAAGTTGGTTAACCTATCGGATGAGACGGACCATTCTGCCATTAAGTCAGAAGTATCATATAAGAATATCGATCTGTTAAAAATGCATGCTTATCGGGATGCAATCAGGCGGACGGGCGGTGCTTATGTTCTTTATCCCGGTTCCGGTGAAACTGGCGAAACGATGAACGGTTTTCGTGAAATCATTCCTGGGCTTGGCGCTTTCCCAATCAGCCCGTCAAAATCTTCAACCGGTGTAAATGAACTAAAAAGTTTTCTCAGGGAACTTGTCGCACATTTGCTAAACCGCGCGTCGCAGCGAGAACGGATGGCGCACAGGACCTGGGATATTTATCGCGGCCAGCCGAATTATATTGATGAACTAATGCCTGAGCCAAGGGACCTGCAACGGGACATGATTCCCGACGATACCTATGTATTAGTAGGATTGTGTAAAAGCGATTGGCACCGGAATTGGATTGATTCGAGAAAGGAATACAATATTCGGACCGGTGACCGGAGCGGTGCAATACCGATCACCAAAAAAGAAATCGGCGCAAGATTTTTATTGCTATATGAAAAAGACAAACCGACCTCCGGTATGATGAAGAGCATATTCGGGCACGGACCCCGGTTTCATTCTGCCAAAAACATGAAACTCCTTGGATACGATAGTGAAGAAAACTACTTATTATTTCCGATAAAGGATGAAATCCCAACTGAATTTGAAGGCGTGAGTTGGGATCTGAGTAAACTTCCCAGATGGGTTGAAAACAGGCCCGAAGGTTCACCGTTTGTAATTACTCTGACAGAATTAATGCGACTGAAAGTAAATGAGTAGGGAAGTCGATTGATGAGTTAATTGTTGACTTTCCGTAACTCAACCAGGGAAAAGCTGGCGGAGATTAATCCGATAAAACCTGAACAAGATTGTAATAAGAAAACCGCAAAAGAGAAGCTAAACCGAGATGTCCACAATTATCGGGCGATGATCACTTACGCCCTCAAAACTTCGATAATCACCAATTTTTACATCCACAATTGATTCTGACCAGACCTTTGGTACAAAGCAGTAATCAATGTGATACGGTTTGGATTCCTCATATCTCCAATATAATGTTTGGTGTCGCTCATCGCCGTGAAGAATGTTGAGGTTTTCATGATAGCTGCTGATCAGGTCAAACTCGCTCGCTAAACGCTGGACGAGCGCGGCGTGGTTATAAGTTTCAATATTTCTATCAAGAATGGAATGGCTGTTTAGATCGCCTAAAATAATCGAGGTATTCGCCCGGATGACGTCTTTATAAAGATCAAGACAATTCCAGATAAAACTGACATAAGTGGGATAGTTCATTGCCCAAATTCCGAGAACAAATATCCTGACCGGGCCAGTTATAAAAAACGGCAAAACGGTGGGCGGAGTGCCATCTAAGATCTCACAAGGCTCAACACGATAATCGTTAAATCCAAAAGCTGCGACACCCTGGTTTTCATTGGAAACAGACCATAGGTATGAATCTGACAATGTTTTATCGGGTCGCTTTGATTCCTGGATAAACGCAATATCGGGTTGAAGTTTCAAGAGTAAATCTAGTTTTTTTCAAGGTCTCCCCGATTGCAATTCCAAGTGATTATTCGCATGTTTGAAACCTCAAATGATCCTGTTCTCTTGGGCGATCTCATTTCGGAACCGTACGCTGTTTTATAGGCATTCGCGCACTTAAATTACGATTCCTTTTTTGTTCTGGAAGAAACGGTGTGAAATTATCGGGA
>JBGTEI010000693.1:0-3993 GCA_041747875.1 Pyrinomonadaceae bacterium
CATTGCGAGTCAGGGTGAATCGATCGAAGAAGCAAAAGAAAATGTGCGTGAAGCGATCGAATTATTTTTTGAAGTAGCAGATAAGTCTGAAATTGACAGTCGTATACACAATGAGGTTTTTATAACGCAGGTTGAGGTTGGAGTTGGGTAAACTTAAGAAGTTTTAAGGAAAAGGAGTTTGTAAAATGATGGAACGGGATGGTTTCGTGAATGTTCGTCAAAAAGGAAGCCACATCGTTATGCAAAAGCGATCTGAAAACTCCACGATCACAGTCCCGGTGCCGAATCACAAAGAGATCAGGATCGGGACGCTGAAATCGATAATCAGGCAATCTGGTATGTCAAAAGAATTATTTGAAGTATGAGCGAGACTTTGGATCTAACAATTATCGGAATTTTGACCTTTTCGGCGATCCGCCTTGCGACACCGATGATCTTTGCTGCGCTTGGCGGGATGTTTTCGGAGCGTTCGGGCGTAATCAACATTGCACTCGAAGGGTTGATGCTGTGCGGCGCGTTTACGGCCGCGGTCGTTACCTATGAGCTTAGCAATCCGTATTTGGGGTTTCTTTGCGGGATCGCGGCTGGCGGGTTGCTGGCATTAATATTTGCCGTAGTTGTTATAGAGTTTGAGGCGGATCAGGTTGTAGCAGGGTTTGGCATAAACGTCTTGATGCTGGGGATTCCTGCGCTTTTGTCGAGTGCGATCTATGATGCGTCAGGTTCGACGGAACAGATCCCGAAGGAATACCTTTTACCCGAAATATTCGGATTAAATATTGCCTCGATACTCGCATTCGTGCTTGTCCCGATCGCATGGTACGTACTCTATAAAACTCCATTCGGCCTGCGGATCCGCGCGGTTGGTGAAAACCCGGAAGCTGCTGATGCGGCAGGAGTTAATGTTCAAACGATGCGCTATACGGGCGTCATATTCAGCGGAATTCTGGCGGCGGCGGGCGGTGCGTACTTATCGATCGGACAGTCTTCCTTTTTTACGAGGGGAATGTCAGCCGGAAAAGGTTTTATCGCTCTCGCTGCGTTGATCCTTGCGAAGTGGCGACCGATCCCCGTCCTGGTAGCCTGTTTGTTTTTTGGGCTGACTGAAGCTATCGCGATCCAAATTCAGGGTTCCTCGTGGGCGAAGATCGGCGGAGAAGATATTCCCGTACAGTTTATTGAAATGCTCCCGTATGTTTTAACAATAATCGTACTCGCCGGATTTATTGGGCTTTCGCGTGCACCGAAGGCATTGGGAATTCCATACAGGACAAAAAAATAATCAGATTCCTTTGAGCGATTGAATATTCCTTATAATTAAATATGAACTACGAAAACGCGATTGAAGCAGCGGATTATATACGTTCGAGATACGACCGGGACGTAGAAGTTGTGCTTGTTTTAGGAAGCGGTTTAGGCGGATTTGGCGACGATGTTGAAAACGCGGTGAGAATTCCGTACGGCGATATTCCGCATTTTGCGCTTTCGACCGTAAAAGGGCATGCCGGACAATTAGTTCTGGGTGAGATCGAAGGAGTATCGGTCGCCGTTCAGCAAGGGCGCTTTCATTATTATGAGGGCTACGACATGGATCAGGTGATCTTTCCGATGCGTGTGTTTGGCCGGATGGGTGTAAAAACCGCGATAATCACAAATGCTGCCGGAAGTGTTTTGACGAGTTTTAAACAGGGCAGACTGATGCTCATTCGTGACCACATAAATATGATGGGTGTAAATCCTCTGCGCGGCGCGAATGACGAGCGCTTTGGCGCAAGATTTCCGGATATGACGCAGGTTTACGACCGCGAACTTCAGGAAATAGCTCATGATGAAGCCAAGTTCATTGCGCAGGAACGCTATGATAATGGGATCGACAAACGCGTCAGACAGTTTCTAAAACGCGGAGTTTACTGCGGACTTTCAGGTCCCACATACGAAACGCCAGCGGAGATCCGAATGCTTCGGATGCTCGGCGCATCCGCGGTTGGTATGAGCACGGTTCCGGAAGCGATTGCCGCAAGACACCAGGGAATGCGGGTTTTGGGCATTTCGTGTATCACAAATCTTGCCGCCGGGATCACAAATCAGCCGATCAATCACGAAGAAGTTATGGAAACGGGTGAAAAGGTGGCTGAGGTATTTAAGGCGCTGCTGAGAAGAGTTATAAGAAAATTGGCATAATTTTATGATAATAGGAATTTGCGGCGGTACGGGCTCGGGAAAAACGACTGTAACGAAAAAGGTTGTCGAACGCGTCGGTGCGGAAAATGTGCTTCTGATCGAACAGGATTCGTATTACGTGGATCTTGTTGAAATTTCGCTTGAAGAACGCCGTCGCGTAAATTTTGATCATCCGGATTCGGTCGATTTTGATTCGATAGCCGAACACTTAACTGCACTTAGGAATGGCGATCCGGTTGAAATTCCGATCTATAATTTTGCGACGCACACCCGGGAAAAAGAATATCTACTCGTTAAACCAAAACCGATAACGATCCTCGAAGGGATCCTGATCTTTTCGCAGCCAATGATCGTCGAACTGCTCGATGTCAAGATCTTTATCGATACGCCGGCGGATATCAGGCTAATGCGGAGGATCCGCCGTGATCTTGAAGAACGCGGCCGTTCGCTCGAGCAGACCCTCGCGCAGTATGAAAATACGATCCGCCCGATGCATAAGAAATTTGTCGAGAGTTCAAAAGATGAGGCTGACATAATTATTCCGGATGGCGGCGACAGCGAAATTGTACTTGAGCAGATCAGCGGTCTTGTTCGCGGGAAGTTATTTGACGATGAAAAGATCCACGTTACCGCCTAGCCTGCCGTTTTTAATATAATATCCAAAGCAATTTTGATCATATGAGTAATACCAGAGAATTAATAGACGCGGCAAAAAAGGTTCGCGAACTCGCGTTTGCGCCTTATTCGGAATTCAAAGTCGGATCTGCCGTGATTACAAAAGACGGAAAGATCTTTACCGGATGCAATGTCGAAAGCGCGAGCTTTGGTCTGACCGTTTGCGCCGAAAGAGTCGCGATATGGAAAGCGGTTTCCGAAGGTGAAACTGAATTCGCAGCGATCGCCGTGGTTGCCGACACCGAACAACTCACACCGCCATGCGGTGTTTGCCGCCAGATCATCTGGGAATTCTGCGGCGATGTTCCGGTAACTTTGGCGAATCTGCACAACGAAGAAGAAACGATCACGAGCAAGGAACTTTTGCCGAGGGCGTTTGATACGAAGTTTTTGAAGTAGGTTTCGATAGATCGTCTCTGATAGGATAGAATTGAAAAGAGGAACAGTCAGCATCCGTACAGGAAGCGGTAGCGACCTGATGATCATAGTCAGTAAAAAACGCTAATCTAGCAGAGAAATGTTAGGCGGGAAATGAGGTTTGTCTGGCGGTCGTCGGATCGCTACCGCTCGCCGTACTGTAGGTCGAGATCTCGTTTGATTTTAAGCCACGGAATGTTGTAGGTTTCATTATGAAAAAGTTACTGATCGTATCCGCAATTTTGCTCTCCATTACCCTTCCCAATTCCGTATTTGCTCAAAAGAAGACCGTTGATCTGTTGATCCTTGGCGGCACTGTTGTGACGATGGATGCGGGAAAACGCGTCTTCCAAAACGGCTCGGTTGCGATCGAGAATGACAAGATCGTCGCGGTTGGGACGGCAAAGGAAATATCCGATAAATACATCAGCCGCAAGAAGATCTACGCGCGTAACAAGGTTGTAATTCCCGGTTTAATAAACACACACACACATATTCCGATGACGCTTTTTCGCGGGATCGCGGATGATCTGGATCTTCAGGAATGGCTGACAAAATATATCTTTCCGGCGGAAGGGAAGAATGTTGATGAAAATCTTGTTCGGGTTGGCACCCGGCTTGGGCTCGCGGAACTGATCCGCGGCGGTACTACGACCTATTGCGATATGTATTACTTTGAAGATGCAATCGCGGATGAAACGTCAAAAGCGGGTTTACGCG
>JBGTEI010000694.1:0-5480 GCA_041747875.1 Pyrinomonadaceae bacterium
TCGTATTGATCGAAAAAGAGATCGAGCCGATGATCGAAAAAATGCAGGACTATAAGCTGCCGGTGCTTGAAAAGTGGCTGGATAAGGACGAGCTCTGATCTGTGCTGTCGGGTCTCATGATATACGCCGACAAATCGCGGATCTTTCCCGCACGCGTTTCGGATAAGTCCTTTCATCTTGCCGCAAATATTTTACTTGACTCGAAAAGCGTTTGCCTTAATACTTATCGAACTAACCCTTTTATTTCCTGTTATTTTGAATTCACGGCGGAGGTTTTCCTAACATAAGTTATGTCTTCTCGAAGTATTCCTTTAAAAGTTAAGCGTTCCTTTGGTGAAACTATGCGCAAGGATGCGTGGTGGGTTCAGCCATTGGTCGTGTTTGTCGGACTTGCTGCGTTTGTCGTTTATTCAAATTGGGCTGCATTTCAAAATGCCCATTATTGGTTTAGCGGAGGTGGCGCCAATTATCTATCGCCGTTTTATTCACCCGAATTGTTTGGCGCGTCGGAACACGCTTTATTTGGTCCGAAACCGGGCTGGTTTCCTTCGTGGCTTCCTTTTTCTCCGGCATTCTTAATTCTTTGGGCGCCGGGCGGTTTTCGGCTAACCTGTTATTACTATCGCGGGGCATATTACAAAGCATTTTGGGGCGATCCGTCGAATTGTGCGGTTGGAGAATTGCGCAACGAATATCGCGGAGAACGCTGGTTTCCGTTAGTTTTTCAAAATATTCATCGATACTTTCTCTACCTTGCACTATTTTTTCTTGTCTTTCTTTCGTACGACGTTTGGCTGGCGATGTGGTTTGATAATGCAGACGGAACGCAATCATTTGGGGTCGGCGTCGGAACACTGGTCTTATCGCTCAATGTGGTCTTATTAGCCAGCTACACGCTCGGATGTCACTCATTACGGCATCTTATCGGCGGAAAGAACGACGAGATCTCAAAAAAACCAATCAGCAAAAAATGCTACGACTGCGTTTCAAATCTAAACTCGCGTCATCAGTTATTTGCATGGTTGAGCTTATTCAGTGTCGGCTTCTCTGATGTCTACATACGGCTTTGTTCGATGGGAATTTTTACAGATTATCGAATATTTTAGGGTTTCGCTGTTGTCTCGTTGGCAAATTGCTGCCCTTCAAACTATTTGAACTTGAACAAGAGAGCGGGACTCTCTGCAGGACAGCCAGCGGGACGCTGGCGCTATATTTATGGCGGAATATCAAACATTTGAACATGATGTACTGGTGATTGGAGCTGGCGGGGCTGGTTTAAGGGCTTCGATCGAGGCATCTGCGGCAGACGTTTCTGTCGGACTGATCTGTAAATCACTTCTTGGAAAAGCGCACACGGTGATGGCGGAAGGCGGTTTAGCGGCGGCTCTCGCCAACGTAGATGACCGTGACAGCTGGAAAGTCCATTTTTCCGATACGATGCGAGGCGGGCAGTATCTGAATAATTGGCGCATGGCCGAATTGCACGCCAAAGAAGCACCCGAACGCGCAAGGGAACTAGAAGCGTGGGGAGCGGTATTTGACCGCACAAAAGACGGGAAGATCCTTCAAAGAAACTTTGGCGGACACAAGTATCCGCGTCTTGCTCACGTCGGAGATAGAACCGGGCTCGAGATGATCCGGACGCTGCAGGATCATGGCGTTCATCAAGGGATCGACGTTCATATGGAATGCACGGTGATCGCGTTGCTCAAAGACGGGGAAAGGATAACCGGAGCTTTTGCGTATGACCGTGAACGGGGACGTTTTCGGCTATATAAAGCAAAAGCGGTAGTAATGGCGACCGGCGGAATCGGGCGAGCATTTCGAATTTCAAGCAACAGTTGGGAATACACGGGCGATGGACATTCGCTGGCATATCACGCCGGAGCAGAACTGATCGACATGGAATTTGTTCAGTTTCATCCAACCGGAATGGTTTATCCCCCGAGCGTGAAGGGAATTCTCGTTACGGAGGGCGTTAGAGGCGAAGGGGGAATCTTGAAAAACAACAAAGGCGAGCGCTTTATGTTTGACGATATCCCTCCGCTTTATAAGGATCAGACGGCAGACAATCCAGAAGAAGGCTGGATATATACGCAGGGCGATAAAAATGCGCGACGTCCTCCTGAATTATTGACACGGGATCACGTCGCGCGATGTATCGTCAGAGAAGTAAAAGCGGGTCGCGGAAGTCCAAATGGCGGTGTTTTTCTGGACATTGCGTGGATCAAGGAAAAACTTCCAAATGCTGAGGAGCATATTAAGAAAAAATTGCCGAGTATGTATCATCAGTTCAAGCAGCTGGCTGATATTGACATTACTCAAGTGCCGATGGAGGTTGGACCGACAACGCACTACATGATGGGCGGTATTCGGGTTGACGCAGATACCCAAATGTCGACGGTCCCCGGACTTTTTGCGGCTGGCGAATGTGCTGCCGGACTGCATGGAGCAAACCGTCTTGGCGGAAATTCGCTCTCTGATCTGATAGTTTTCGGCAAGCGTGCAGGTGAATACGCGGCAAAATTTGCAAAAGAGAATGGCGACGCGAATCCAGATGAATCGCAGGTAGATGAAGTCGCGAAAAAATCTCTTGAGCCGTTTAACGTTAAAGACGGCGAAAATGCCTATAAGGTCCAAAGTGATCTTCAGGATATGATGCAGGATTTGGTAGGCATCGTCAGAACGGAAAGCGAAATGCGTGAAGCGATCGAAGGTATCGGCAAGCTTTGGGATCGTGAGAAGAATGTTTCGGTGATGGGAAATGTTGAGTTTAATCCGGGTTGGCATACGGCACTCGATCTGACAAATTTGCTGACGGTTTCGGAAGCGATCGCACGTTCGGCGGTAGAAAGAAAAGAAAGCCGCGGTGCTCAATTCAGGGAAGACTATCCGAATAAGGAAGCGGATTTTAGTACATTTAACCACGTTGCGAAGAAAGAGGCCGACGGCTCGATGAGCATTTCCCGAAGTGAAATATCGGAAATGCCGGATGAGTTAAAACAGATCATAAAAGAGATGGGATAATGAAAACGTTATTTGTTACATTTTTGATTGCCGGACTTTCGTTTGCCGCATTCGGACAAAAAACTTTGGCAAACCTTGAGCTAAAGCATAAAGCTGCGCTTCAAGGGTTTTTAGCAAAAAATAAGAACTATCAGTTTTTGTCTGAAAATAAGATCACCGCAGATTATCTGAAAATTATGCGGGAAGATTTGGGCAAGTCATTCGCTCCATATTATCGCGTTGCAGATTTTAATAATGATAAACTGCCGGATTTTGCAATGATCCTATTGAGGACCGGTAAAGCGATCGATCAGGGAAAAGAAATTTCCAAAGAGCATCGATTTAGATATCCGCTTGCGATAATTGTATTTAACGGTCAAAAAAACGGTACCTACGAAAACGCATTTGTTGAAAAAATCGATGCCCCGTACGTTTCCTTTTTGAATTTGACCGATGACAAAAAGGAATTATATTTCGGAGTATACGAAACAGACGAAGCATTTAGTATAAAACCGTTTTACAGCTACAGAATCGAATATTTTGATGAACCCTGATTTTAGGAACAATTGATAGATGAAAAAAGAAGCAACATTTAGTATCTGGAGAGGCGATTCGGAAAAAGGTGATTTTCAGGATTACAAAACCGAAATTTCGCCCGGGATGGTTGTGCTTGACGCGGTTTTGCAAATTCAGGCAGAAGACGCAAATGATCTGGCTTGCCGCTGGAATTGTAAAGCGGGTAAATGCGGGTCATGCTCCGCCGAGATAAACGGAATGCCGAAACTGATGTGTATGACGCGGCTAAACACGCTTCCTATGGACGAACCGGTTACGGTTGAACCGATGCACGCGTTTCCGATAAAAAAAGATCTAGTTACTGATGTCTCCTGGAATTACGAAGTTAAAAAGAAAATTAAGAAATTCAAACCCAGAAAGCCGGACGCCGAAGACGGTACGTGGCGTATGCAGCAGGAAGACGTTGATCGCGTTCAGGAATTTCGCAAATGTATAGAATGTTTTTTGTGTCAGGATGTCTGCCATGTTTTGCGCGATCACCACAAGCATGACGAATTTATCGGACCGCGGTTTCTCGTTTATGCGGCCGCGCTCGAAATGCATCCCCTTGATACCGAAGATCGTATCGGAGATCTGAAAGATGAATCCAATATCGGATACTGCAATATTACAAAGTGCTGCACGAAGGTTTGTCCCGAAGATATAACGATCACCGACAATGCGATCATTCCGCTGAAAGAACGGGTTGTGGATGAATTTTATGATCCAGTGAAAAGGATCTTGAAATTATTCAGGAAAAAGAACAAATAGCGCCGGAGTAAATTATGTTTGAACCAAAAAAGATATCTCATCAGGCGATCTCTTCCGCACTGGAAAAGGCAAAGCATTACCGACTGTTAAATGAACCGGGTGCGGCTGAAAGTATTTGCCGCGACGTTTTAGAGGTGGACCCGGATAATCAGGAGGCTTTAGTTACGATCGTTTTGGCGATGAGTGACCGATTGCAAAAGGATTATGCAGTTGGGAGTTCGGGGATTCAGGATTATTTAGCAAAAATTACGGGCGAATATGAGATCGCATACTATTCGGGTATCGTTTTTGAACGCCGTGCAAAAGCCATGCTTCACAAAGGAATCCCGGGCTCTGACTCAACGGCTTTTGAACTATTTTCCCAGGCTATGAAGTGGTTTGAGAAGGCCGAGGCGATTCGTCCCGATGGAAATGATGATGCGATCCTCCGATGGAATGGGTGTGCGAGAATGATAACCAGCAACAACTTATCTTCCAGAGAAATGGCTTCGGATTTTCTCGAGTAAATTGAGTTTTAGATCATCAGACGGGCTGTCTGAAAAGTCCCTCGAGCTAAAAGCAAAAAATTGTAACTCAGTCTAAACTCTCCTCCTTCGGAACAAGGGGAGTTTTAGGAATTTGTACCGTTAGCCAGTTCTAAGCACTTTTCAGACAGCCGCATCACCTTTTCAAATCTGTCGACAAGTATTTACTCCATTCGCGGCATCTCTTTAATATAAACACCTTTTGAGGCAACGGGATTTCGATCTTTTCTTTTTGGAAAGTTTTATAGATGCCGCGATTTATTTCATGTTGTACCTTTCCCCGAAAAACCGGTTTTTCGACGCAACAAAGGAGTTCATAATCGAGAGAAGAATCGCCGAAACTTCGAAACCTGATGCGCGGTTTCGGAAGTTCGCAGACGGCTCCGTGTTCTTCGGCTACTTTCATCAAAATCTCTTCTACTTGATCGATATCGCTTCCGTAGGCCACTCCGATCTTTACGCGTATTCTGAATTTCTCTGACGGTCCGCCTGATTCGTCTATAACCGTAGTTGTTGCCAGAATCGCATTTGGAACCGTAATTTCGACGTCATCCCGGGTACGGATCCGTGTACTGCGAATTCCGATGTGCGTGATCATTCCGCGTTCACCAGTTGAAACGTTTT
>JBGTEI010000695.1:0-3030 GCA_041747875.1 Pyrinomonadaceae bacterium
GCCGTGACCCGACATCGCAAGCTCCGCGCATTCAGGTATTAAAACCGAGTTTTGGGAGGATCACCAATTGGAGAAGCAGCCAAAAACCGATAATGACTGCAAATATTAGAATTTCATACATAAGATATTTTCTATCGCCGATTTTATAATGACCAAAAGTGGTTCGGATATTCCATGCGTTCGGGATCGGGATCAAAATAGCTTGCTCAAATAACTATGAATTTGCACAAGCCGCCGCCGAAACTTCCGTTTCAAGATCGGCGTCTATCCACGCCGCAGTACCGCCGCTGACGTTGTAAATCTCTTTGAAACCCGCATTTTCCAAAATGCTGGTTCCCGCACTCGAGCGGTATCCGCTTTGGCAGATGACATAGGTCGGCTTATCGGGATCGAGCGTATCGATCTCCCGCGAAAGACGATCGAGCGGAATATTTATTGTATTGACGGCGTGCCCGTTTGAATGTTCGGCAATTCTCCTGACATCTACGAATTGAACATCTTTAGGATCTGCAGTCGCTTCCTTTGCCGCTTCAACCGGAATTTGTCCTACCGTTTTCAATTCCGCATTAAAATCTTCGATAAGAATAAACCCGGAGACGGTTTCGATCCCAACACGCGCCAGCCGCATCACGGCTTCATCAACCTGATCCTCAACTTCGGCCGAGATCGCGATCGGTGTTCCAATTGAGATCAGTGTTCCCGCCCAAGACGCAAACTGCCCGCCGAGTCCGATGTTTATCGCGTTTGGAATATGACCTGAGCCAAATTCCGTATTCTTTCTTACATCCAAAACAATTCCGTCAAAATGCTCGATTTCTTCGGTCGTCAACTGTTTTGGTTTTGGCAGATCTTCGAGCGATCTTGATCCTTTAAGATTTGTCGCCGCGCTGACAGGAAAATATGCCGGAACTTCCGCTTGATCTGCGGCAACGAGCTTTACAAATTCCTCTTTCGTCATCGGCGCGAGCGCGTAATTTGTCTGGCGCTGGTTTCCGAGTGTTGACCAGGTTTCTTTTGACAAAGATTTTCCGCACAAGCTTCCCGCGCCATGCGCCGGATAAACTTCAGTATCATCAGGCAGCGGAAGAATTTTCTCGTGGAGAGAATCATAAAGCATTCCCGCCATTTCTTCTGCCGTAAATCCCTTCGAACCGATCAGATCAGGACGCCCGACATCTCCGATAAAAAGCGTGTCGCCGGTAAACATTTTCAGCGGTTCACCGTCTGCTTCTGCGAGGATCGTAATTCCTTCAGGCGTATGACCCGGGGTTTCGAGAAACTTCAGCTTAACTTTTCCGAGCATCAGTTCGTCGCCGGTTTTTACTTTATGGGTCGGAAATTCCGTATTTGCCCGCTCGCCGTAAATGATCTCGGCTCCGGTTTTTTTGGCAAGTTCGATGTGCCCGCTGACAAAATCGGCATGGGAATGAGTTTCGATGACATATTTAATGGTTTGTCCGTTTGCTTCAGCTTCATCAATATATTGCTGGACGTCGCGCTGCGGATCAATAATTACGGCTTCATCTTCTGAACCCAAATAATAAGATGCGTGTGATAAACATCCTAAATAGAATTGTTTGAATTTCATGGATTTGTTTTCGTAGTTCGTTGTCGGTATTTCGTAGTTCGCGATTCGCTTTTCGCTTAAAAGGATTATTTGCTTAGAGTCCCGGCCTGCCACTCATCACTCGTCACTTGTCACTCGCTTCCTCCGATTCCAAGGCATTTTCATAAGGATCATTCCCATCGTGCAGGAATTCGTAAGCGCTGAAAAAATTAGCCCGCCTCCGACAAAAGCCGAGATCAGTACAAATGTCCAGTGTATTGTCAGCCCAAACAACACGCCAAAAAAGACGAGCGCCCCGGCAGCCAATCTTACCTGTCGCTCAATTTCCCACGGAGGATCTTCATCTTTCTCCAGAGAAAAACCGGCCGCCTGCCAGGCATCGACTCCGCCTCTTACATTAAAAACATTTCCAAAACCTATCGCGTCCAGCATCGTTTGCGCTTCAGCGGAACGTCTGCCGCTTCGGCAGATCAAATACACATTTTCCGAGACGTCCAATTCTTCATGGAGATGCCCGATCTCGCTGAGCGGGATATTGCGTGCATTCTTTATCCGGCCATTTGCAAACTCAACATATTCGCGAACGTCGATCAAATTATTTATTTCTCCGCCGGCCAATTTTTCGTGAAGTTCTAGAACAGTACAATCATTCATATTTAACACTCCCAACCGCCTAATTCAGATCCAAATAAAACGCCTGATCGCATCTCGGAGAATGTTTTTCGGTCATTACTCTGAATCCGAATTTATTATATAGCCCGATCGCTTCCTTAAGCACGCTTGCCGTTTCGAGGATCAACTGCTCGTATCCGTTGCCTCTCGCGAAATCGGCCATCCGCTTCAAGGTTTCCTTACCCAGTCCTCTTCCGCGGATCTCAGGACGAAAATACATTTTTCTAAGTTCTATCCTGTTTTCATCAATTGGAAAAAGGCCGACTGTTCCCATCAGCTTTCCGGCAGGATCTTCTATAACTTCAAATATCCCGCCGCGGTTTGTGTAGTTTGCTTCAATGTCATCAAGATCCTGATCGATCCCCTCCCTATCGGGTGTGAGCCCATATTCAGCCAAAATGCCAAACACAAGTTCCCGAACGCTTTCGCAATCCGCATTTGTCGCAGGTCTAAAGTTCAGATCTTCATTTATTGACATAATATACCTTCAAATCGCGCTCGGAGACGATAAGCCAGTCATCTCCGGATCTTTCGAATATCAGCTGCGACTTTACTTTCCCGGTCGTGGATTTTTCCGGACCGGAAAAATCCCACTCTTTATCAAAAACGGCGGTCGCTTTATTTCCATCTGAGGATGGTGAAATCGAAATATTGGAGAGTTTTGTTTTGATCGAAGTATATGCTGAAAATGCTTTTTGCTTGTCTTGTTTTACAAATTCCCTGCTTGCGCCGCGCTTGCTGTAATACTCGATCTTTGAGCCGTATTTGGACATGTAGCCTTCTAAATTTCT
>JBGTEI010000696.1:0-2476 GCA_041747875.1 Pyrinomonadaceae bacterium
GACAGACTAAGCTCTACTTCTGCCGAAGAAGCAATTGCAACTTTAACCGTTGTGCCGGAGTTGATCGTACGTTCGTCCACAGTAATGGCCAGAGAATAGATGGCGCTAATTCCCAACAAACCGCATGCACTTAAATATTACCTGTATGCGGGATTCTTTTTTATTGGGATCATCACGGTCATCCTCGGACAAATACTGCCTGCTCTTTCTTCGCGAATTTCATTAAACGACAATCAATCCGGCTACCTCTTTATCTCTCAATTTACAGGTTCGCTTCTGGGTGTTTTTTTATACAGTGCATCGATCAGAAAATTCGGCTATCTGAGGACGCTTTTTGCTTCTTTTGTCTTGATGGCGATCGGGTGTCTGGGTTTAAATACGGATATTTTTTCATTCTGCATTTCCTCAATTTTTGTTTACGGTATAGGGATTGGATCATCGATCCCTACGATCAATATGCTGATCGTTGAATTGAGCCCGGCGAGATCTGCGTCTGCGTTAAATATGGTAAACGTCTTTTGGGGTATTGGAGCCATAATTTGTAAACCCTATGTCGATCTTTTCGGAAGCCGGACCGATACCGTTTTTCCTACGGTCTTGCTTTCCATACTTCTGTTTGCCGTTGGAATTCTGATACTGAATAGCAAATTCAAAGAGACTTCATCAGAGGCATCGGGAGGATTTCTTACGCTTTCCGGTGAAATATGGAGGAACCCGATCGCCTGGCTGATCGCGGTCTTTAACTTTATTGTCATCGGAATCGAGAGCAGTATAGGAGGATGGATAACGTCCTTTGAATCAAGATTACAAACCGAAAATTCATTGATCTGGCTTTCGGCAGCATCTGTGTTTTTTCTGACAATGGTCTTAGGACGCACTGCGGGATCTTTTTTAGTAAAAAAAGTGAGTGTAAATTCTCTGCTTTTGATCAACTCATTTGTAATGCTTGCAGGTATTTCGCTAATAATTTGTGCAACGGATCTAAAATTTTTGCTTTTTGGTACTGCGGTATTGGGTTTTGGCACTTCTTCAGTTTTCCCAACAAATATGGCGCGATTCACAAATATATTCGGAGCAGACTCAACTAAAAACGCTGCGCCGATATTTATTTTAGGTAGTCTCGGGGGCGCTTCTTTGACATGGCTGGTCGGATTTATTTCTAGTTATTCAGGCGACCTTCGAAACGGGTTCTACGCGGTAGCTGCTGCATGTATTATACTTCCATTTCTCCAGTTTGTTATCTCAAGAAAATCATCAAACGCGGCAAATATATAACCGACGGAGAACGCAAAAGTTACGAATCTCGTTTTCTACGGTCAGCGACCGTCAAATACTTTTTATTATTCCGTCGTGAGATCTCAGACTCCCCTCCTTCCCAAGGGCGGGTGGCAGCGATTCGTTGACGGGGTGGAGTTCCGCCTGGGGGAATTACGCGGCATGTATTAAATCGAGCGACCGGGCCTATTAACGCGGTCAACCACCTCACCCGTTAATGGGTACCCATCCTTCGGAAGGAGGGGAGTGAGGTGAATTGTATAAATACCATAAAGACTTGCTGGTTTACTTGTTCTAACTACTTTTAAAAAAGTACGCGGTAATCATTTCTTTCTAATCTTGACATAAAAGTAATGATTTGAGATTCTTTACCTTAAATAATATTGGGAATTCATCTAAATGGGTGTAAACGTATGAAGATATCGGCTCAAGAAGAATATGGTTTGCGTTGTCTGGTTCAGCTTGCAACGCTTAAAGAAGGTGAAACTTTGACGCTTCCGCAGATCGCCGAGCGCGAAGGAATTTCGCAGGCAAATGCGGGAAAATTGATGTGGATGCTGAGTAAGGCAAATTTTGTAAACGCGACCCGCGGAACAAAAGGCGGATATGCGCTCGCGCGCCCGTCAAAAGAAATTTTCTTGAGCGAAGTGATCAAGGTCTTAGACGCCGATGAAATTGATTCCCATTGCGACGGATATACGGGCGTAAAAGATTCTTGCGTCCATACCGGCGATTGCGGAATCCGGCCGGTGATCGTCGGGCTTCACGAGATAGTCCAAAATGCGCTTTCGCAGATCACGCTTGCCCAGCTCGTTGGAACCGAAAAGAAAGTAGATGAAAGATTCCACCGGATAAAGGGATTACATTCGATGGTAAATATCTAAGAAAAGAATTTCGTCCGCAGATGGACACGGATAGTTCTAACTTTGAACTTTGAACCCTGAACTTTGAACTAACTTTATGAGTACAGCAACAGAATTTTTAACAAACAGAGAATATAAATACGGTTTTACAACTGATATCGAAACGGAAGTTATCCCAAAAGGATTGTCCGAGGACACCGTTCGTCTCATTTCTTCAAAAAAGAATGAACCCGAATGGATGCTCGAATTTCGTCTAAAAGCTTACCGTCATTGGCTAAAAATGACCGAGCCGGACCAATGGGCAAATTTTGATTATCCGAAAATTGATTTTCAAAACA
>JBGTEI010000697.1:0-1633 GCA_041747875.1 Pyrinomonadaceae bacterium
TTAGCCAATACCGAAGAAATCTCATATAATCGAACCCGCCGCTTGTGTGACGATCTGGATCACTTTTACGTCACCGATGCCGCCGAACGATTTGCCCACGTTGCAGAGAGATTTTTGGGTTCGAGACCTGCCAAGCTTGAAGCTATCGAAGTATTTGGAAAAGACAATTTGACCACCGATCAATAATCCCTAATTACACAAAAAAATAAATTTAATACCTTTCGCAGTAACTAAAATATGAGTTTTACAAGATTAGATAACCGACAATTCGACGAGATCCGAAAAACAAAGATCACACCAAATGTTTCACCATATGCTGAAGGATCAGCGCTGATCGAAATTGGCGGAACAAAAGTTCTGTGCATGGCGACGATCGAGGAAAAAATTCCTCACTGGATGCGAAATCAAGGTAACGGCTGGATAACAGCTGAATATGCGATGCTTCCGAGGGCAACGCATACGAGGGTTAAACGCGAGAGACCAAATCCTTCGGGCCGAACAATGGAAATTCAGCGTCTTATCGGGCGCAGCCTGCGGGCGGTCGTCGATCTCAAAAAACTAGGTGAACGGCAGATATTTATCGATTGCGATGTGATCCAGGCGGATGGCGGAACGCGCTGTGCGTCCATTACCGGTGCCTACGTTGCGCTGAATCTGGCGTGCCGATCGCTGGTAAAAAAAGGACGTTTGAGCGATTCACCGATCTTGAGCGAAGTTGCCGCGATCAGCGTTGGGATCGTAAAAGGAACTCCGATCGCTGACCTGAAGTATGAAGAAGATTCAAGCGCGGATGTAGATATGAATATCGTCTGCACGGGTACCGGAAAATTTATCGAAATTCAGGGTACCGCAGAACAAGAACCGTTTGACCGTGAACAGATGAATGAAATGCTGGTTCTTGCAGAAAAGGGAGTTAATGAACTTTTTGAGATCCAAAGAAGCGTCCTGAGAATTTGAGCGTGCAACTTTCGGAATAACTGATAGATGAAAGATCATAGCTGCGAGATATTTAATCCCATCTCTCATCTTGAATCTATCAGTTAACATCTATTCCGAATTATCGTTTTCCCAAAACACGACCCGGTAAATTGCCGGTTACTTTACCATCTTCCCAAACTTTACTGCCGTTTACCCAAACGATCTCAACACCGCCTGATAGTGTCTGCGGCTGTGAAAAAGACGCGTTGTCGATCACGCGGTCTTTGTCGAACAGAACCAGATCGGCGATAGCGCCTTTTTTGATCACGCCTTTATCTTTTAAGCCGAGTCTTTTTGCCGGAAGCGAAGTCATCTTGCGTACAGCTTCTTCTAAACTTGACCATTTATTCTCGCGTACGAATTTCCCGAGTACGCGTGTAAACGTACCCGTTCCGCGCGGATGTCTGCTTCCGATCCCGCCGTCGCTTGAAACCATTACCCACGGCTGCTGATAAAAATTCTTCACATCATCTTCGTTCATCGAATTACAAACCACGCCCGCGCCGCCTGCTTTTACGATCTCGATATAGACGTCGACCGGAGAAACCGCTTTACTTTTCGCGATCTCATCGAGGGTTTTTCCTTCGTACTCACGGTTCGCAGAATAACTTGTGATCAAAACTTTGTCTGCACCGCCGACATTGCTTAATCCTTT
>JBGTEI010000698.1:0-4372 GCA_041747875.1 Pyrinomonadaceae bacterium
GTCCGACGGTTATCGTTTGCGGACCGATCAGATCGATCCCCGTTGTGATCTCTTTTGGGACAAGTGAAAACGCATACGTAAACGCATCATTTCCCCCAAGCTGCTGCAAGAACAGAAATACGAGAATATTGATCCCAATAAATACGTAATTCACGTATGGAATTATTACAATATCCGAATTGTCATCGCCGATTGGAAACATATTTCTCCCTCAATTTTCGTCAAACCAAGTCCGACGCCTTAACATTCTTTAAGAGTTCATGCCCCTCAGATTTTGCGACATAGGTTGCGGCAGTAATATCGCCGACAACATTTAGGGTAGTTCGACACATATCGAGGATTCGATCAACACCGATAATAATTGCGATCAGCGCAGGGTTTACTCCGATCATTGCCAAAATACCAATGATAAAGGGTATAGAGCCAGACGGAACTCCAGCGGTACCGATTCCTCCCAGAATGGCCAAATAAACGACCATAAGCTGGATTGACATCGTCAGTTCGACGCCGGCGAGTTGAGCCAAAAACAGAACGGTTACTCCTTCATAGAGCGCTGTCCCATTTTGGTTTGCTGTTGCCCCGACGGTAAGAACGAAACTATTTATATCTTTCGGAACACCTAAGTTTTCCTCCGAAACACGTAGTGCGGTAGGTAAAGTAGCATTTGAAGAACTAGTTGAAAATGCAGTCAAAATAACGGTTCTGACACGTCTGAAAAACTCGATCGGATTCATCCCGGAAAGGAAATATACTGAAAGCGAATAGGTTCCAAAAAAGTGAATTGAGAGTCCTAATAAAACGGTAAAGACAAACCACGCCAAAGATTGCAAGAGGTCTAAGCCAAAAAGCGCGATGTTATTAAACAGCAAACAAGCCACCGCATATGGCGCGAATTTCATGATCATATCAATAATTTTCGCTGTGATCTCAAATACTGCTTCCATAAATCCGACGAATGGTGCAGAAACCGTCGCAGGGAGAAGAGTAATTGCGATCCCGACGATCAGGGCGAAAAACATGATGTGAAGCATATTCGGGTTTTCACCCGAAATTGAATAGAAGACATTCTTCGGAACTATCGTTGTAACTACAGACATCAAAGGTGTTTCAACCGAAGACTTCGCGCTTTTTACACTCGAGACGACACTCTTTGCACCGCTAGATAATTTCTCAGCCTCGATCGCAATTAGGTCCGTCCGTTTCGCGATAGCATCAGCCTCGGTCGTTATAGCTTCCGTTTCTTTTGCAAATTCATCGAGCGGCTTATAGGAACCCGGAATTTCATTGGCAAAAGTTTTTGCCTTTTCAGTGTATTTGGCAACATTCCCCGCAAATGCCGTTGCGGCTTCCTTATCAATTTCGGCAGTTTCAGCAAGCCCCGTGATCTTAGCCGAGATTTTTTCAGCATTTTTTGCAAAAGCCCCCGAAACGGCACCGACATTTATCGTGCTCGAAACCCGGCTCGCGGCATCACCGCCGTATTTTTCTTCAAGCTGCGCCTTTACAGCAGGATCGATCCTTGTTCCCGGACTTATAAAATTAGCAAGCCCCAATCCGATCACGACCGAAATTGCTGAGATAACGAGCGTATAAATAAAAGATTTTGCGCCGATTCGCCCAAGTTTTCTGATATCACCAATGCCGGCGACCCCGACAACTAGTGATGCAAAAACAAGCGGTACAACGATCATCAAGAGAAGATTCAGAAACAATTGACCTATGGGTCGGGTAAAGTTTTCGACGATCATCGTCACGCGGGGATCTTCGCCGCCCATCGTCCAATTGACGATCAATCCGGCGACTACGCCAATCAACAAACCCGCCAGAATCTTCGTATGAAGCGCTATTCCTTTTGGTTTATCAGGGGTATCGTCGTCCAGATCTGTGCCCAATTCCTGCGAATAAGCATCTTCAGAAATCGTTTCATTCTCCTCATCCTGTTCGTTGATCTCTTCGTTGTTATCAGCCATCGGTTTTTATCGTCCCCACTTTAATTTGTTTCGTAGAACATCAAAATAATTCCTGTTTGCAGGCTGCACAAGATTAAATGAAGTTTCACTTTTTCGGATCTTCACTATATCCTTTGCTTCCATTTCGTAGCCGATCTGACCATCGAGCGTCAACACTACGCCTTCATTCTTATTTAGGAGTTTCAAACTGATCTCCGCATTATCGGGCATCACGATCGGACGATTCGTCAATGAAAATGAACAGATCGGCGTAAGCACAACGGCATTCATCGATGGATAGACGATCGGTCCGCCGGCGGACAGATTGTATGCGGTCGATCCGGTCGGGGTCGAGACGATCAGGCCATCGGCTCTAAACGAATTCACATGCTGATCGTTTAATTCGACTTCGATCTCGATAATTCTTGCGAGTGCCGCCTTGTTGATTACTACGTCATTTAAGACTCTTCCGGAAGCCAGCATTTCGTCACCGCGCCATTGCTCAACATCGAGCATCACGCGCTGGTCGACCTTATAATCACCTTCAAGTATCAGCTCAAGCGCGTCGTAAATTTCCTCGATCCGAAATTCAGTCAAATAACCAAGACTTCCGTAATTTACGCCAATAACAAGCGTCTCGCGATTCCCCGTCATACGGGCGGCTGAGATCATTGTTCCGTCACCGCCCAAAACCACGAGCAGATCAGTTCCTTCAACAAAACTTTGTGTGTAGCGTGTCTTTATATCGCCGATCTCAGCTTCACGATGCGGTTTTCCGATCACGCTTACACCGCGACCTTCAAACCAGTCGGAAACCTCACACGCAGTTTTCCACGCTTCTTCGTTATTAGGCTTCACAACAATGCCTACACTATTGATCTGTCGATTTGTCATGGATGGACGAAAGTATTCTGACAATAATTAACCAAATGCGTTGAAACTGCAAGTGTTTTGCAGGCGCGGTAGGCGGAACGCTATACGCAATTCGCGATACGACACACGCGATATGTAATTCGCTTTACGCCGTTCGCTAGGGAGGAATAAATTCCCCGATACGCGTTAGTCATTTTAGGTTTAACGGAGAATAGCGAACTGCGTATCGCGTAAAGCGAATTCCGGAACTTACGATAAACTAAAATTCGTAATATATTAAGAGAAAACAAATACAAAATTGGTTGATATTGTTACTTTTGGAGGCGTGAAATGAACACTCTCTTGACAATCTTTTTAGTTATCGGGGGAATCGGATTTATTTTTCTACTGATCTCACTCCTCGTTGGCGATCTTTTTGAATCACTGGATTTTGACGTTGATGGAATCGATGGCGGAGGACATAGTCTTTTTGACAGTCGTACGATCAGCGTTTTTCTTACCGCATTTGGCGGTATCGGAGCGGTTGCTCTTCAATTCGGCTATGGCGGGTTTATAAGTGCCCTGTTTGGGATCGTTGGAGGTCTGGTACTCGGCGCGATGGTTTTCGCTTTCGGATATTTTCTCTATTCGCAGCAAGCTTCGAGCTCAGTCACGATGCGGGACCTTATCGGACGTACTGCAGAAGTTACCGTCAAGATCCAGGCCGGAACGGTCGGACAAATTTCCTGCCGGATCGGTGAAGAGACCGTTGAAAAACTTGCGCGTTCGAGAAGCGGCGAAGAGATAAAACGCGGGACAAATGTTTTCATAGAAGAGATCACTCCGGATGGATTTATCGTCAGCCCGATGAATGATTATTCACTGATCGACGAATAATATTTGAAATTATTACAAATTTCGATTTACAATTTTGTCAATCATTAAGATTTACAGTTTTTGTTTTCTCGACTACACCGTTTAGCCCGCACTTGCGAAAGTGCGGTTGAAAGATAGACACAATTTGGTAATACGTGTTTGCTAAACTCTCGGGTGATTGGTGTCTTTCAAACCAGACAGCTCCTTGACTTATATAGAGGTAAATTAAATGGAAATTCCGGTTTTAATAGGTATCGTAGTAGCAGTCGGCATACTCGTCGCTGTTTTTGCTGCCTTTTCGATAATCAGTCGAAATTACATTAAGGTATCGCCAAATCAGGCGGCGGTAATTTCAGGACGCAAACGCAAATTACCGGATGGAACAGTTGTCGGTTACAGACTTGTGCGCGGCGGCGCGACACTAGCGATCCCATTCTTAGAAAAAGTTGAATATCTTGATCTAAATGTCCTGACGGTTCCGCTTTCAACGTCGCGAGCCTATACAGGTGAAGGTGTTCCGGTATCGGTAAAAGCGGTTGCAAACGTCAAGATCAAAGGCGATGATCCGTCGCTCCGTTCTGCATCCGAACGCTTTCTGGGAATGCCGGATGACCAGTTTCACCAGCTCGTTTTTCAAACGCTTGAAGGTCACTTGAGAGCAATTCTTGGAACCTTGACGGTTGAAGAAATAAACA
>JBGTEI010000699.1:0-3115 GCA_041747875.1 Pyrinomonadaceae bacterium
TGATGAAATGCTTCTTCAAATATTGCTATCCCGCTCAGATCCGAATGCGCAAAATGAATATTTCGAAATGGCTGCTGCGCTTTTTCGCGTTCACCGCTCCAAACAAAATTTGTCCGCGGCGATATCATCGCGTGTCCCCAACGCATAATATCGATCTTTTCGGTGATCTCTCGAATATTCGGATGCGCCTGGGCGATATCGCTGAGGCAAACGTCGGCAAGCTCGTTCCAATCAAGTGCAAGAAGTTTTTGCATTCCCGCGCGTAAGTTATCCTCAGCCATCGGATAATAGTATGTCAAAATTGTCCGGCCGTAATCAATTCCCTTCTGGTGAGTTGCGACGACATAACCAAGCGATTTGCTTTCGTACAAAACATTATCCCAGGACAAGGGAAAATCGCGTGTAAAGTTGTTCTTTGGACGGTCTTTTAAAAAAAGGTTAGCGACAAACCACGAATTATGCTGAAACTGATTTGCGTCAAATGTCGGAGTCTCACGAAACCCCCGGATCAGATAGTTTGCTGTAAACATGGGCGCCGAAAAGATCACCTTCATCGCGTGTATTCCGCTCATCTGGTTGGTTTTTGTATCTAAATAGACAACGTCAACGCCGTTTTCATTCGGGATCAATTCGACAACGATCTTCGAGCGATTCAGATGTTCTTTCGTTTTCGAAACAAAATGATCTACAAAACGTCCATTACCTTCGGGAAAGATGATAAACGGCTGTGATTCTTCGCCGACGATTCTCACTCGTGAACAGAAATAAAAGAGCCCCGCCCAGGCTGAAGTTTGTGCAAGCTGCAAGCCATAATCATCACGGCACGCGTAATCGCAATACCAGATAAGCCGCTCGGAATCAAAACCTTTCTGCTGGAGCCAGTCTCGAAACGAGATCTTATCAAGTGCCGTCACTTCAGAGTCCTGAGAACATTGCGAGATCGGGACGACAAAGGCGCGTTTCCCTTCTGAATCGCGCCATACGGTCCATTTATCAAGCTCTTTTTGAAAAGCGTTAAGCTGTGAAAGATCTTTTTCGCTCGCACCTGCATGCAAATATAAGCCTTCATACCAGCGGCCTTTGTAAAATACTCTTTCTTCGGGATCGCGTGTCAGATATTGTTCGGGAATTATCAGATCGCCGGTTTCGGTCCGCGATTCGATCAGTGCCATTTCATCCAGAAGCGAGACGAGCTCCGTATTTTCCTGAAATGGTACCGGCAAATAATGGGCGCCCCACGGATAACTTACAAGATCTGATTTGCCGCTTGTCGATGTTCCGCCGAGCTTTTGTTCAAGTTCGAGCAAAACAAAATCATCGATATTTTCGCGTTTGAGTTTCCATGCGGCACTTAATCCGGCAATTCCGCCTCCAACGATCGCGATCCTCTTTTCCGACCAGTTTCCCGCAGGAACTTCAAAGTTTCTTTTCTCACGCAGAATGTGCCCGATATTATTTGAAGCGCCGACGATCGAACCTTCGATCTCCTGATTCCCAAGGGGCGACTTACACGCCGGAAGCGCGATCGGAAGACCGAGAAAGGATTTGAGTATTTCTCTGCGTGTGAACATCAATTATTCGTTCGTTTTGTCGTCTTTAGCGAAGAGATCAACATCTTCTGTAATTCTTCACAGTCAGAAAGCAGCGAACTAAATTGTGTCTTATTTAGAAATTCAGAATCGTGACGCAGCCGAAGCCAGAAATTTGTCTTAAAAGCTTCCTTGTTCGCTACAGCAAGCTTCTGAGAGAAGTCGCTTCGATCTTCTCCCTGTTTTGCTTCCTCAATTAAAACTCCGATCGCAGTCCCCGAATCGAGCACTTTTCTCGAAAGCGAAAATTCGCGCCGTTCCGAAGTCAAATATTTGCTGAGGTTTACGATCCTAAGTGCGAATTTGTAGGATTTGTCTTGTAAGATGCTATTGGCCATGAGTGTTTCTCCTTGTAAGGTTGGTGAAGTTAGAGCCTATTTTCCTGTACATTCGATATAGATGAAAACTGAGAGATGTTAGATAATAGACCATCTTTCAGTTATCAGCTTTGATCTTTCAACTATTTCGAAATAGTTCCCCCGAATTTTACTGTTCAAATCTACGCCATTCAGCTTCGTAATACCGTACGAGTGCCTGATTGTCGAGACGATTAATTTCAAGTTCTTCTTTTGGTTTCGAAGCATCAACTGGAAAATCAAACATCGAAACCATCGCATCGGAATCGAGAAACTTCAATTCTAGTTCTTTTGGAACTTGCTTTGGTGTTTCAAACGGAGTTTGTTTAGCGAGTACATATCCCCAAATTCCAAACGATGGAACAGTAGTTTGGTAGGGTTTCGTTTCAAAACCCGTGGATCCGACAGTTTCCGCGATACACCAGAAGGAATTTCTTGCATAAAGAGGTGAAGTGCTTTGAATTCCGACGATCGATTCGGGATTCAATTTTGACTTTAGAAGTTTGTAAAACCTCGTCGAATAGAGTTTTCCGAGTGCAAAATTATTCGGATCGGGAAAATCCAGGATCGCCACGTCATACGGCGCGATCTTGTTGCTATCGAGCCAGACAAAGGCATCGGCATTGATTACCTCCACCCGTTTATCCTCAAGCGCTCTATTGTTGAGCTCAGCTAAAACCGGTAATCGCTTTGAAAGATCTGTGATCGCCGGATCGAGATCCACAAGCGTAACTTTCTCTACAGACTTGTATTTTAATATCTCGCGAACAGCGAGACCGTCACCGCCGCCAAGTACTAAAACGCTCTTTGGTTCTCCCTCAAACGCAAGCATCGCCGGGTGAACCAACGCTTCATGATACCGGTATTCATCAAACGAACTAAACTGCAAATTTCCGTTAAGGAATAGAGAAAATCCGATGCGTCCGCGCGTTACGATTATTCTCTGATATGAAGAACTCTTTGCGTAAATGATCGTGTCGGGAAAAAGATCCTCTTCGGCTAAAAAAGTGAGTGAATCCGCCTTTATCGCTCCAATAGCCAGTAAAACGATAATAATTCCCGCCTTGATCCGGAGGATCTGAATTTTTCGCGGCGTCAGGAGCGAAGCCAAAAGCCATGTCCCCCATAAGGCTACTCCGGCGTTTAATATCCCAAAAACAAGCGAGGTCC
>JBGTEI010000700.1:0-5625 GCA_041747875.1 Pyrinomonadaceae bacterium
CTGGGCTTCAAGATATTCGAGATCCATCGCCCGCTCGCCGCCGCCGATAATTTCGCCGTACCCTTCCGGTGCGAGCAGATCGATTCCAAGTGCACATTCGGGTCTTTCGGGATCGATCTCAAAATAGAAACCTTTGATCGCGGTTGGGAAATGATGGACAAAGATCGGCTGATCAAACTGCGCCGAAAGGTATGTTTCATCAGGAGCACCAAAATCGCCGCCCCATTCAAATTTGTTATCGAGCTCGCCTTTTGCGTGTCCTTCCTTGAGGATCTCGACCGCTTTGTCATAGTGGAGCCGTGGAAACGGAGATTTGATATTTTCGAGCACTGAAATATCGCGTTCGAGTGTTTCAAGATCGCCCCGGCGGTCTCGTAGAACGCGTTCAACGATAAAGACGATCATTTCTTCGCCAAGCGTCATCATGTCTTCGTAAGTTGCATACGCAACTTCCGGTTCGACCATCCAAAATTCTGTCAAATGTCTTCTGGTTTTTGATTTTTCGGCACGGAACGTCGGACCGAACGCATAACTTTTTCCAAACGCCGCCGCAGTTGCTTCGGTGTAGAGTTGTCCGCTTTGCGTTAAATATGCTTTGTCGTCGCCAAAATAATCGACTTCAAAAAGCGTTGTCGTGCCTTCGCATGCGGCCGGTGTAAAGATCGGGGTATCGGCGAGAATAAAACCGCGTTCGTCAAAGAAATCCCGGACTGCTTTGATGATCGTGTGACGAACCCGAAGAATAGCATGCTGTTTTTTTGACCGGATCCAAAGATGACGATTATCCATCAAAAATTCGGTTCCGTGTTCCTTTGGCGTGATCGGATAATCGCTCGCGTTTTGGACAACTTTGAGATCCGTAACGTCGATCTCGACACCGATCGGCGAACGTGCATCTTCTTTTACCGTTCCATGAACGATCAATGAAGATTCCTGACCAAGCGATTTTGCCTCGTCAAAAAGCTCTTCGGAAACGTTTCCCTTAAAGATCACGCATTGAACGATGCCCGAACCGTCGCGCAGCTGCGCAAATACGAGTTTGCCGCTCGAACGCGAGTTGTAGAGCCAGCCTTTTAGCGTAACTTCTTCGCCAATTTTATCTTTTAATTCGTTAATGTATGTTTGATTCATTTGTTAAAAATATAGGTCTAATATTTCAAGTTCTGTGATGTCTTGTAGTTTGACCGCATAAGTTTCGTAAATCAGGTTCGATAAATGCCATTAAGTGCAAGGAAACGAAAATTTTACGAAATAGGTCTTACCACCACGGGTAAATTTCTTATAACCCAAATAGTCATTATCATCGTCTTTTGGAAAATCTTCCAGATCTTCGGACTTGTCCAAGATGTTTTTCGAATCCTTGGCCGCAAACCTGATAGTTCCGTCTTCGCTAAGTTCAAGAAAAAGCCCTGATTCTTCGATTTCCGGAAGATAATAACCGATATATAGTTTTGTGCCATCGAGAGAAATACCTTCCGGATCGGCGGAAAAGGGTAATTCCCATCTACGAATCACATTCTTTAGTGAACTATCAACGAGTTGAACTTCATCAAGCGCAAAGTGTTTCGGCCTTTTCAACCTAATCTTTTTGCCGTTTGAGACAGCAACCACTTCATTTCTGGTTATTCGGGCGGTTGGGAATTCCGTAAAACATTCGCCGCATGGTGAATCACCGAATCCTGATCGTATTTCAAAGATCTGAGTTTTCAAGTCAGCGGTTGTAAACGGAATTTTAAATTTGGCGATAGATGAATCCGGCACAACTTCGGGCTCGCCTTCGGGCAGCATCTCACAAATATCAAAACGATAATTCAGACCTCTTTTAATAAGTTGCCTATTTGCGTATTCCGCAAATTTAATATTTGAGCCATTGGGGTGTGCACGTTTGAATGAAGTTAATACTTCGTCAATCGTCGATGGAAAAAGATCGACATAAGTCTGTAACGAACCGGCTCGGTAATCTCTCTTTTCCGCCTTACGCAGTTTGTCGAGATCCGAAATGGTTTGGTCGGTGTTTTGTATATGATTCGTCTTGCCGCATAAAAATGAACCTAACAATTTCATGCCATTTGTGTACTTAATATCAAGATATTGGGTAAATACTAAATACGAATTATCAGTTGCAAAATTAAAACTGCACGAATTACCCCTGGCTGTGCTTTCATCAATTTTTATCGTTCCGGTCGACATCGTGAATTTATCTGTGACTTCACCCTTCCACAAACTGTTCACTTCAAATTGTACAGCGTATGTATCCTTGCGGATGACTTTACCGGAAAATATAATGTCAGCCTTATCAATATGAATGTTTTGAAATTGACCCCGTACAGTATCGGTTGGTTTTATCGGTGAACCAGGGCAGCTGCAAGGGTAAGCAGTTACGCTAAAACAAAGCACAGATAAAATTCCAAATGCGATTTTTAATAGGACCGTACTAGTCATTGGCTAAATTGCGTTCGATCATTTCATTTAAAGTCGAAAATTTCTGCAAACGTTCACAGGCATCAACGACAACTCGAAACATAGGTTCAATATATTCCACGTAGTGGGTTTTTCCAAAGTTTCCGGCTTGATTTGAAAATGTCCCGATCGCTTTGAGGCATCTTTGAATCGTCATTAACTCAAACTCATAATTGAAATCATCAATTTGAAGCATCGGCAAACCAATATTTACGCGTTCCGATAAGAGATACGCTTTCTTTTGATCCAGCCAATTTTCCGCTGGCGGTTCTGTGATCCTATCCAATAAAAGAGAGACCAGATCGTAAGCCGCAGAACCGATCCGCGCATCCTGATGATCGATAATTTTTAATTCGTTTTCACCGACGACCATTAAGTTTGCAGCGTGAAAGTCTCTGTGAGTTAAGACATTTGCGCATTTTTCGAGTTCGCGGGATAGCTCGGTAAATTCATCGGTTAAAGCAATTTCTGTCTTTTCGGAAAGTGTAATGTTTCTCAAACTTCCAAAATAGTGCGTTTTAAAGAAGTTGAGTTCCCAAAGGAGTTTTTCGTCGTCGAATTTCAAACGCGAGGCGATCGAATTCATTTCGTATGCTTTTTGAGTTGAATGTTGTATTCGCGCGATCAACGAGATCGCCTGATCAATTAACTTTTCACGCTTTTCGGGATCGGAACGCTCCAAAACATCGCGTAAGATCTTGTTGCCAAAATCTTCATGATGGACGATCCCGAGTTCAAGATCCGTATCGAGAATTTTTGCTACGGGAAGGTCACACGCCAGAAAAAGTGCGGTGACGTCGATCTGCGCGAGGGATTCGTCAAATGATTCAGGATAAATACATACGATAGAAGAATCCGCATCGGTTGATATTCGAAAAAACTCACGTGTCGATGCGTCCGGTGTCAGCTGCTCAATTTCTGCGCTGATCCGGCGTATTTCGAGATATTTATCTAATCGTTCTTTAGCTGAAGTTGTGAAAATCTGAGGCATACGAAAATCTTATTATTGATCAAGCGGGACAATGTAATTGTCGTCAACCATTTTGCCTTTCAAAGCCTTTTTCGGGATCTCATCGCAATGGTCCAGCATATCGCCGCGCACTATCGCTACATTGCGATATTTTTCGCCGCGTTTTATGCAAACATCGTCGCCGATTATTGAACGTTCGATGACAGCACCATCTTCGATCGTTACATTGTCCCAAAGGATAGAATCTTCGATCTTTGCGGTTGAGGAGATTTTGGAGTTTTTACCAATGACGTTGCGATCCTTGCTTCCGTTTAGCATTCCCAAAGTAATATCCAAATAGCGCGGGATCGTTGAAAGCTCATACCATTTTGCTTTGGTTATATGAGCGACGATCTTTTCACCTTTTTTTAGAGCCGGATTATAAAACGTTGGGACAATGTCTGAGTAAACTCCTCGCGGAATGTAATTAAAAACACGCGGCTCGAGGATCTGGATCCCTGTAAACATGAGTGGTGCTTTTTGATCGGGGTTTTCAGTATCGCGAACAGGGAAGCCTTCACCAAATCCTTTTATCATTCCATCTTCGACGATCACTTCCGTAAACTTTTCAAAGTTGGCATTTTCTTTGAGGACCATCGTCGCGAGTGCGCCGGTTTTTTTATGAGTTTCAAGAGCTTGGTGAATATCTATGTCGGTGATTATTTTGCCGTTTGCGATGAGAAAGGTTCCGTCTTCAAGTAAGTGTCTGGCATTGTCTAACGCGCCGGCCGTTCCAAGGATCTTTGGTTCTTCGTAGGTATAATGAATTGTTACGCCGAAATCGGATCCATCGCCAAGTGCTGCTTTTACAGATTCGGGTTGATGATGAAGATTTACGACGACATCGTTAAACCCATATTTTGCAATGTATTCCGCAACGTATCCTACGAGCGGTTTACCCAAAAAGGGAATCGCGGGTTTTGTTCGGTCAATCGTTAAAGGAAAAAGCCGCGTACCAAAACCTGCGGCTAGTATCATTGCTTTCATCGTGTTTCCGGATCGTAGAAATTTGGCGAATTAAGGCTTAGAAATGTCCAAACTGCTCGAACATCAAAGTTATCTATTTTAGGGGATAATTGCAAACTTGCGAATTCGGGTTTTGAGGTTAAAATCGCTTGTTATAACGACTATGACAATGAGCAAAGCTATCGGCATGATCGATACACCGTTAAATAAGAAGAAAATTGCGCAATTTGAGGATGAAGGCGTAAAAGTTTTGAAATTTCCTCAGGCTATTATTGAGCGGGTTGCGGACTGCGAACCTCTTCTGGAAATCGCCCGGGATCTTTCGAGGTTTGACTGGATCATTTTTACAGATATCCACACGGCGGATATTTTTCTCGAGATAATCCAGGAAAACGATTTAGACCTGTTTGAATTGGATGATCTCGTCGTGTGTGCACTTGGAGAAGCTGTTGTTGATCGCTTGAGGTTTATGCAGGTTCATTCGGACGTTATACCCGCGAGTAAAGACGACGAGACCGTGCTTTCAACTATTGAGAATTATGTATCGGTTTCCGACGAATTTCATGGTGCAAAGGTATTGTTCTTAAAACGGCAAGATCTGGATCTTTCTGTAGGCGCGAAGCTTCTTTGCATAGTTGGTGAATTGGTTAAACTCGATGTTTACAAGACCGATGCGCTTTCAACTGTCGAAAGGGCTCGAATAACGACTCTCCTTCAAAGCGGGGCGATCGATGAATTCGTATTTTGTTCGCCCGACGACGTTGAAAGTCTTTCCCAAATTGTTTACCCGAAATCACTGCGCGAAATTCTTGGCGGGATTTCGATTTCCGCAACCGATCCGATCACATTCCAAACCTTAAGAGAGCAATCTCTAAAACCACAGCTTGCAAATCGTTCGTAGCGCCGGCGTCCCCCGGCAGTTCTGAGACCGTCCCGGTCACAGGGTTTTCGCTGAGATCCAAAAATCAAGTCCTGGAAAATACTTCTCGAATGTCTGCTGCCTTAAAACTCCCGCATTTTGGGGTGGAGGGGATCTCTATTTTTCTTTGACGGTGTTGAAATGCCGCGTTCAACTTGAATTTTACACAAATATGCTTTTATCTAATCTGAGTGGAAAATCAGAATTCAGTAATACTTTTCTTTGTTGACGGCGTCGGGATCGGCGAAAAAAATGAATATAATCCTCTCGC
>JBGTEI010000701.1:0-2844 GCA_041747875.1 Pyrinomonadaceae bacterium
GCAGGCAGATATCAACATCGGGCTTTTGCTGCCCTGCAATGTGATCGTTTATGAATCTGACGATAAGGACCGCTCTGTCGTTGCAGCGATCGATGCAAAAGCTATGATGTCGGTCGTCGGCCAACCCGGTATTGAAGAAGCTGCCGACGAGGTCAATAGATTACTGGAGAACGCGATCGGGCGAATCTAAGATAATCACTTTTTCGATAAATGGATTATAATTACTGTCCAATGATAAATGTGATTCGTTACTGACGGGGTGAACTAACATGATGACGGCGAGTATCTTGGCAAAAAAGGTCGACGTACCGATATACACAGTGCGTCATTACACACGAATCGGACTATTAAAGCCTTCGCGCAATCCAAGGAACGGCTACAAGGCATATAATTTTTCGGATGCAACACGGCTTCGCTTTATAATTGCCGCAAAGGATCTCGGATTTACACTTTCCGAGATCTCTCACATTCTCGATGAGGCAAAGCACGGAAATTCGCCGTGTCCGATGGTAAGAGAAATTGTCGAGCAGCGGATCGGGGAGAATAAAAGAAAGATCCGGGAAATGCAAAAACTACAAAAGAAAATGGAAAGATCACTCGATGCATGGACCGAAATGGAAAACTCGATGCCAAATGGAGATTCGGTTTGTCATTTGATCGAATCGGTCGGTGAGTTAGAAAATTAGGTTTATTTAAGTTCTCCGGAAAAAACTTTTTAATTTGTAAGAAAAGTACTTGACTTGACACCTGCTGTCAGGCTGTAGACTGTCATTGTTCGGTCGGGATAGAGGTATCGCCCGGCTAATTATAATAGCAACGAGAGGCAAATTATGAATGACACGATGACAAGATCTGAGCAATATGTCGACCCGGTTTGCGGAATGAAGGTAAGCCCGGAAACCGCCGCCGGAAATATAAACGAAGGCGACGCAACAATATATTTTTGCAGCAAGGGCTGTATGGAATCCTACAAAACCAAAAAAACGGCGGAACTTAAACAAAATGTACAGATCAGCCGCGATCAGCCAACGGTAGAATTGAATGAAATTGGAAAATTGACCAAAATCGATCCGATCTGCGGAATGTCGGTAAAACCCGAAACGGCGGCCGCAAAATTTGAGCATGAAGGCGAAATGTACTATTTTTGCTGCCCGAATTGTTTAATGCAATATAAGGAAAAACTCGGGATCCCGTCGGAAACAAACTTTACTCAAATTGGAAGAGAAAAGAATGATCTGATGAAACAAGAGTACATAGATCCGATCTGCGGAATGACCGTTACACCGGAAACCGCTGCCGCAAAATACGGGCCCGTGGGCGGCGGCGAAACGGTCTATTTTTGTGCGGAAGGATGTAAACAGAAATATGTTTCGAAAGTAGAAACCGGTAACGAATCATTAGGATCCGCCGACGTGGATGATCACTCACATCATGGAGAAACAGTAGTTTCGCATGGCGGGATGAGGGCTGCTCCCGAAGGTCAGTTTATCGATCCGGTTTGCGGAATGTCGGTTGCCCCTGAAACTGCGGCGGGGAGTTTTGATTTTGAAGGCGAAACTTATCATTTTTGCTCAAAAAGCTGTCTAACAAAATTTCGTCAGAATCCAAAAAGTTTTTTGGAGGAACAGGAGGAAGAAAAACTCGAAGCTGAAAGTCAGGGAACAGAATACACCTGTCCGATGCACCCCGAAATTATCCAGATAGGTCCGGGAAGTTGTCCGATCTGCGGAATGGCGCTTGAGCCGAAATTTATATCACTCGACGATAAACCAGACCCCGAATTTATTGATATGAAACGCCGGTTTTGGATCTCGACTTTCCTGTCGGTTCCGGTGTTTGCACTGGCAATGTCCGAGATGATTCCGAATTTTCATCAATATGTCTCTCCCGGAATTTCACTCTGGATCCAGTTTTTGTTGGCCACTCCGGTAGTTTTATGGGGAGGATTTCCGTTTTTCCAAAGAGCCTGGGCATCGCTGACAAATGTTTCGCCAAATATGTTCACGCTTGTCGCAATGGGAACGGGAGCGGCATATTTTTATAGTCTTGCTGCCTTGTTTCTGCCGGATTATTTTCCAAAATCCATGCTCGACGCCCACACAGGCTTGATACCCGTTTATTTTGAAGCGGCAGCGGTTATTACGACCCTTGTCCTTCTTGGACAAGTGCTCGAACTTCGCGCGAGAAGCCAAACATCTTCGGCGATCAAAGAACTCCTTGGACTCGCCCCCGATACCGCGATCGTTGTTTTCGAAGACGGATCGGAAGAAGAAGTACCACTTAAAGATATCCAGATCGGCGCGACGTTGCGGGTTAAGGCAAATGAAAAGATCCCGGTTGATGGGTTCATTTTAGAAGGAGATACATCGGTCGATGAATCGATGGTAACGGGCGAATCAATCCCAGTCGAAAAGTCTGCGAATGACAAGATAATCGGCGGAACGATCAACGGCAAGCGTGCTTTTACGATGCGCGCTGAAAAGGTCGGAAGCGACACTTTACTCGCTCAAATCGTAAGAATGGTTGGTGAAGCCCAGCGATCGCAGGCACCTATTCAAAGAATCGCCGATGTTGTTTCCGCATATTTTGTACCGGCCGTTGTTTTGGTTGCGATTGTTGCATTTGCCGTTTGGATGGTGTTTGGAAGTTTTACTTCTGCTCTAGTCGCGGCGGTATCTGTTTTAATAATCGCCTGTCCATGTGCGTTAGGACTTGCAACCCCTATGTCGATCATGGTCGGAACAGGTCACGGTGCAAGATCGGGAATTTTGATAAAAAAAGCTGAGGCACTCGAAACACTTGAAAAGGTAACCGCGATCATTGTAGATAAAACCGGCACGCTAA